>CAWVTO010000299.1:0-1551 GCA_963932895.1 uncultured bacterium | reverse complement strand
CTCTCAAGTAAATACGAAGGAATGTCACTTTCAAGTATTGAGGGTATGGCTAGTGGTAGACCTTTTGTGGCCAGCGATGTGCCAGGTTTATCGGAGATAGTAAGAGGAGCTGGAGTGCTTTTCTCGCAGGGAGATGCAAAGCAATTAGCCAACGAAATAAATCACTTGTTGGATGATAAAAAATATTATAACGGAGTAGTTGAAAAATGCCAAAAAAAAGCTGCTTTGTTTGATGTTTCTAACATGGTACAAAAACACGTAGACTTATATGAGTCCATCTACCAAGCCTAAGTTAATACGAACTGCTACAGTTGGCATGTCATTAGACGTGCTGCTACGTGGGCAGCTCAATTTTTTGAATCAATACTTTGACGTAGTGGCTGTTTCTGGAGGAGAAGAGCAAATGAATACCGTACGGACAAGAGAGCAGGTGCAGATAAGGGAGGTGAGTATGCAGCGTGGAATATCGCCATACCGAGACTTAGTTTCATTGTACAAGTTGTTTCGTCTGTTTAGAAAAGAAAAACCTGACATAGTGCATTCTATTACACCCAAAGCAGGGCTCTTGTCCATGATAGCAGCTAAACTAGCGGGTGTACCCATACGCGTGCATACATTTACAGGGCTCATATTCCCAAGCAAAATTGGATTATTACAGTTAGTACTAATCACTATGGATAAAATACTCTGTGCGTGTGCTACGGCAATATACCCAGAAGGACAAGGAGTTAGACAGGATTTAATAAACTATGGAATAACACATATACCGTTGGAAGTCTTGGCAAACGGCAATATTAATGGTGTCGACTTTTCGCACTATGACTACCATTCTTTTCAAGAAAGTGAATTACTGAATAAACGCCATTATGACTTAGATAATAAACTCGTATTTCTTAATATCGGTAGAATGGTAAAAGACAAAGGTATAATAGAGCTTTTACGTAGTTTTATAACTCTCTATGATGAGGGAAATAATGTCGCTCTTTTGTTGGTAGGTTCTTTGGAGCAAGATTTAGATCCTTTGCCGGTCGACGTTGTATACGCTATAGAGCATCATTCAGGTATCACGTGGGTAGGTTACCAATCGGATGTTCGTCCATTTATCGCTATGTCTGATGTGTTGGTTTTTCCAAGTTATAGAGAGGGTTTTCCTAATGTTCCGTTGCAATGCGGAGCTTTTAAAAAAGCTATGATATTGAGTGATATCAGTGGCTGTAACGAGATAGTTACCCACCTAGAAAATGGTCTTTTGGTGAAGCCTAAGTCGGAGGAAGAAGTTTATTCAGCCATGCGTTATATGCTTAATAATACAGATGAGAGGATTAATTTTGGACAAGAAGCATATGCCTATATTAAAGAAAATTTTGAGCAAAGTACGGTTTGGCAGGCTCAATTGGAATCGTATAATTCATTGATAAAAAATAGGTAACGTATTTTGAATATAATCTATCTATCTAAATATGCCTCATACTCACCCTATGGACTGGAAACGAGGCATTTTTACTTATCGAGAGAACTCGTAAAAAGAGGACATCAGGTTACGGTATTCCT
>CAWVTO010000298.1:0-1579 GCA_963932895.1 uncultured bacterium | reverse complement strand
TCAAAAGCCTCTTGAGCCGAATAATTTCTTCCTAAGAAGAATATCTCACGTGCTCTTTTTTGACCAACCATTTTGGCCAGGTATGCAGAACCATATCCCCCATCAAAACTAGTCACATCCGCATCTGTTTGTTTGAAAATAGCATGCTCCTCACTGGCTAGTGTCAGGTCACATACCACGTGTAAACTATGTCCGCCACCTACTGCCCATCCAGGCACTACGGCTATTACTACCTTCGGCATAAAACGGATTAATCGCTGTACGTCGAGTATGTTTAGTCTATGGTAATTATCATCTCCAACGTAGCCTTTTTGTCCGCGAGCTTTTTGGTCTCCGCCACTACAAAAGGAGTAAACACCGTCCTTAGAACTAGGTCCTTCGGCACTTAGCAGCACTACGCCTATGCTCAGGTCTTCTTGTGCATCGTGAAAAGCATCGAGTAATTCACTCGTTGTTTTTGGGCGGAAAGCGTTTCGTACGTCGGGTCTATTGAATGCAATACGGGCTACTCCATTGCATTTTTTATAGGTGATGTCTTCGTATTCTTTTACTGTAGTCCAGTTTTGGCTCATAAGGCAAAGGTAATGTGTTGGGTGAAAAGTATGTTGACTGGATTTTGTGGTTCGCTGTTAGGCATATTTATATAAACCAACAATACGGATTTAATACTGTTTGAATTTTGATAATGGTGCTTATATTTTTTATTTGCGAATAAAATCAAGAACATTGTCGTCAAAGTTTGAAATAATGCAAAACATAGATATGAAAAAAATAATCGGATCAATTCTGAGCTTAACACTTGTTCTTAGCTCATACGCACAAGTAACCATCAATGAGGTACAGGCAGATAATGATACTACGTACACAGACCTAAGAGGAAACTACGAGGACTGGGTAGAGTTTTATAACGCGGGCACTAGTGCTGTGGATATGAGCGGATGGATGTGTATAGACGATAACGCTAAAGATAGTGCGGATTGGTTTATTGTGCCAGCAGGAACTTCGATAGGAGCAGGAGAGTATCTCGTACTTTTTTGCAATTCAGATACTGGTTTTACTACAGACTTTGGTCTAAGTAAAAAGGGAGATGGTTTCTTCCTTATGAATGACGAAGGCATAGTAGATTCAACTACTTTCGGAGCGATAGATGCAGACATGTCTTGGGCACGCGAAACAGATGGAGACGGTGCGTGGGCGATAGAAGAAACGCCTACTCCAGGTGCTACAAATAGCGAAGTAAATAGTATTAGAAATGCTACATTAGCTAGACTAAACGTGTACCCCAATCCTAGTGCAAGCGGGATATTCAATTTTGGGCAAGTAGTGTCCTCTGTATCTGTATACACTATCTCAGGAGCTCAGGTGCTAGAAGCTACAGACGTAGAGCAAGTGGCTATAGAAGCTAAAGGCATCTATATGATCTATAGCACTTCAAACGGTGTGAGCAGCATAGCAAGAGTTATCGTTCAGTAAGAGCTCAATAGCCAAAAATATAGAAAGGGAACTTGCGTTGAGCAGGTTCCCTTTTTTTTGTGTAATCCTACTTCACGTGTTCAGGCACGAGTTCGTATCTCTGTGC
>CAWVTO010000297.1:0-1597 GCA_963932895.1 uncultured bacterium | reverse complement strand
CTGTAATGCAAGGAGAAGATACCTTAGCACTCCTACCTACAGGTGGTGGCAAGAGTATTTGTTTCCAGCTTCCAGCTATAGCCAAAGATGGTGTTTGCTTTGTGTTTAGTCCACTCATTGCCTTAATGAAAGACCAGGTAGATAATCTCACCAAACGTGGCATACCAGCCATTGCATTGCATAGTGGTATGAGTAGCCGGGAGATAGAGACGGAAATGCAGAATACACTCAATGGTAAGTACAAGCTCGTTTACCTTAGCCCCGAGCGAGCTGCTACCAAGTTGTTTCGTAGTTATTTGGCCAATATATCCGTAAGTTTCTTAGTGGTAGACGAGGCCCATTGTATTTCACAATGGGGTCATCAGTTCAGGCCAGAGTACCTTAGGCTCGGAGAATTACGCAAAATTGTACCTGAAGCAAATTTTATTGCTGTAACGGCTACTGCAACTGAGGCCGTAGAAAAGGATATTACCAAATACTTAGATTTTAAGAAAGAATTTCAATCCTACAGAAAGTCATTTGGTAGAGATAATCTGAGCTATTTGGTCTTGCAAGACAATAACAAGCTACGAAGGATTACCAGAATACTGTCTAAAATCAAAGGGACCAGTATTGTGTATGCTAATACACGTAGAAAATGTGAAGAAATAGCCAAAAGTTTACAATCTGCAGGCCTGTCTGCGATGTACTACCACGGTGGATTGGAGAATGAACGAAGAGCAACTATACAGCAAGACTGGATAGAGAATAGGACGAGAGTAGTTGTTTGTACCAATGCTTTTGGCATGGGAATAGATAAGCCGGATGTGCGTGCAGTACTACACTACGAACGACCAGAGAGCCCAGAAGCATATTATCAAGAAGCAGGTAGAGCAGGTAGAGATGGATTAGCCGCCTACTGTGTCTTATTGGCCGATCATTTAGGTGTAAGTAAGCAATGGAGTAGTTTTCCTACTGTACAGCAGTTAGAGCACACATTGCAGTGCTTGTACAACCACCATCAAGTGGCATTTACTGCTGGCAAAGGAGTTACATACCGTTTTGATGTACTGGCATTTGCCGAAAATTTCGGTATTGGTGTTTGGCCAGTTATGAATAGTTTGGGTGTACTACACTCCATGGGATATGTAAAACTCAACGAGCAGATTTTCCAAATGCCACGAGCTAAATTTGTCGTAGGGCAAGGAGAGCTCTATGCTTATCAGGTAAAAAATAAGGTGCAAGATATGTTCATCAAACTTTTGTTACGCTCGTATGGGGGTATGTTTGACCATTATGTACCGCTTAATTTTGGTGAGCTTGCCAAGAGACAAAAGTGCAGCATTGCTGACATAAAGCGTGAGGTAAAAAAGCTGCATACCGACGGAATAGTAGACTATATAGAAGGACATGAAGGGAACTCACTTACATACCTAGAGGCTCGTCCTACAAAGGTATCTTTTGACAAGAAACAGTACCTGATACTACGCGATAGAGAAGAGTACCGCAAAGCGTATATACTTGGTTACGAGAGTCTAGCAATAGCGTGTAGAGAGAACCACTTGTTAAAATACTTTGGTGAAGAAAAAACAGAGGCTTGCGGCAAATGTGATATTTG
>CAWVTO010000296.1:0-1603 GCA_963932895.1 uncultured bacterium | reverse complement strand
CTGCGGCAAAATCTTTTATCGCGATGTACTCGGCACAACTAGCACCTACAGCACCCGCTCCTACTACTGTTACTTTCATTGGTGCAAAGGTAGGTTATGTATTGGTTTTACAAAAACAGAGAAGAGTGAATGGGATAAGGCACTGATCTGTTTTTCTCAAAAAAGGGCTTTCAAAATAGAACAAGTAACAAGAATTCAATCGTACTTTGCGTCAACATAGATTACAAACACACTAAACCATTATATCACAGCAAAATGAAGAGTCAAGTAGTCTCCTTCCTAAAAAAATTAGCAAAAAATGACATTTTTTGGTTTTTGATCAAACCATTTGTTTCTGCTGCTAGAGTAATTTACAACTCCCGAGAGGATTCTCTATCTGCAAAAAGACCTGAAAACCTCGATCATCCTACTATTTTTAGTGATTTGACTGTGCTAAACGGACCGTTTAAGGGAATGAAATACCCCAATATGACCGCTAAAGGCAGTACTCTTTATCCAAAATTACTTGGATCGTATGAGAGTGAGCTTCACGGAATATTACACGAATTCAAACAAAGAAAATATTCGCAAATACTGGACATTGGCTGTGCCGAAGGATACTTTGCCGTAGGCATGGCACTGAAATTTCAATGCGACAAACTGTTTGCATACGACCTCGACAAAACAGCAATAGACGCCTGTATAGAAATGGCAGAACTTAACGGAGTAGCATCCAAAATAGAAACCAATCTGGGGATAGATGCTGCAGCCTTAGCTTCCTTTCGTTTTACCGGAAAATCCTTAATACTATGTGACTGTGAGGGTTTTGAAAAAGAACTTTTCTCAGAAGAAAATATTCAAAATCTTGCTCAATGCGATTTAATCATAGAAACGCACGACCTATTTGACATAGAGATATCTACCCACCTTATCCACTTATTTAGCAAAACGCATACTGTAGAAACCGTATTGAGTACAGATGACATAATCAAAGCGTTAGATAGCTCGTATAATGAGTTGGCTAATATGTCTCTTAGTCAGAAAAAGAACATTCTTGCGGAAGAAAGACCTGCTATTATGAAGTGGCTGATTTGCCGTCCAAAATAACGAAAACGTCCAATAGGAAGCTCCTGTTAAAAGCGAATCTCCTGAATATCTCCCTCTACTATTAGCTTACCTTCAGTGGCAGCTTTCACATCATCAATACGTACTCCAGGAGCCAATTCACGCAACTCAAATCCTCGCTCAGTAATATCCATCACGCATAGATTGGTCACTACTTTTTTCACACAACCAAGACCGGTCACCGGCAAACTAAGTTCTTTGAGCAACTTACTCGCTCCAGCTCTATTGGTATGCTGCATAGCTACTATAATATTTTGTGCCGATGCTACAAGATCCATGGCTCCACCCATGCCTTTTACCATTTTACCAGGTATTTTCCAGTTGGCAATATCACCCTTCTCATTTACCTCCATAGCTCCTAGTACAGTGAGGTCTACTCTACCACTGCGTATCATGGCAAAGCTCGTGGCACTATCAAAAAAAACAGAGCCTGGCAAGGTAGTTACTGTCTGCTTACCTGCATTGATGAGATCTGCGTCTATATCATCCTCAGTGGGGA
>CAWVTO010000295.1:0-1700 GCA_963932895.1 uncultured bacterium | reverse complement strand
TACATCTTGTTGCTTAGTGTCCCATCTATTATTCTAGCATTTTGGTTGTCAGACCATTGCAACTCTAAGTAGTCTATAGCTTCCTTTTTTATTTTGTTTTGATACAACGGAGTGAGTGCCTCAACACGTACATCCAAATTGCGGGTCATTAGATCCGCAGAACCAAGGTATATCTTAGATTCTGTGGTATTGCCAAACCAAAAAATACGCGAATGCTCTAGATACCGGCCCACGATACTACGCACTTCCATAGTTGCGGTAGGCACCAAACTACACACACCTCTTACAAGCAATCGTATTTTCACACCATTGAGTGCTGCATCCTGCAATTTTAGTATTATACCTTCATCTACCAGATTATTTACCTTGATGAATATGCGACCTTCTCCCCCATTTTGGGCAATGACTAGTTGTTCCTCAATAAGCGAGTATAAACGCATTCTGAGATTGATGGGAGCAACTAACAAGTGATTAAAACGATACGGCAGGTAAGGTTTGTCAAAAATCTGAAATACCATATCTACTTCATCTGAAATTCGGCTATCTGCCGTGAGTAAGGCTGTGTCTCCATAGAGTTGAGCAGATTTTTCATGAAAATTACCTGTACTAACGAAGGCTATATTTCGGCGTTCTCCTTTACTATAACGCTGAATTAATAACAGTTTACTATGCACCTTAAGTCCTTTTAACCCAAACTCAATGTGTATATTTTCTTCTTGCAGCTGCTTGCTCCATTCTAAGTTTGCCTCTTCATCAAAACGGGCTCGCAATTCTATTACCACATAAACCTGCTTCCCATTTCGAGCGGCATTTTTAAGAGCTTTTATTATTTTACTCTTTGGAGCAACACGGTATAGTGAAATCTTAATTGCCGCAACCTTGGGGTCTATGGCTGCTTCGCGAATAAGGTTTATCACATAGTCAAATGAATGATAGGGAAATTGCAATAGCTTATCCTCTTCCAATACTTGTTTTAGCAGCGATTTGCCTTCTTCTATGTCTCGGTGTCCTACATGTTCCAATTCATTAAAGCAGAGATCACCTTTACCTAAGCTTGGAAAACCCATGAAATCTCTAAAATTATGGTATTTCCCGCCGGGTATAAGGTGGTTTTGCGTACTTATTTTGATGTTATTGAGTATATAATCTAAATGCTCTTGAGGCATTTGTTTGTCATACACTAAACGTACAACTTTTCCTTTTTTGCGATTACTTAGACTCTTATTGAGTCTCTCGTAGTAGCTCTCACTGAAGTCATCATCCAAGTCTAACTCGGCATCTCGGGTCAACTTAATAATATAGGATTCTATATTCTGTGGCTCAAAAATACTGAGGATATACGGCATGTTATAGCGAATAACATCGTCTAGGTAAATAATATCACGCGAGCCCTTGTCGCTAGGTAGAACTACAAATCGTGAGAGATAATCGGTTGGCAACTCTATGAGTGCCTGTAATTTTTTCTTATTCTTCTTCTGGGCAGAGATATAAAGATAAACTGATTTATCCTTGAGGTACGGAAATTTTTTAATGTTGCTTAGAATGATAGGAGTAATCAGAGATTCTACTTCGCGTAGAAAGTAGCTACGCACAAAATTTTGTTCGTTTTCATTGAGCTCTTTTTCATTCTTAATAAAAATACGATGCTCTTTTAGCTCATCAAAAATCCCTTGATATGTAGTGTAAAACCTGCTTTGAAG
>CAWVTO010000294.1:0-1731 GCA_963932895.1 uncultured bacterium | reverse complement strand
AAACATTAGAGCAGAAAGATAAGAAAACCTCAATAGATATTATTCGGTTGGGTACATCGGGTAGTGTTTCTGCTCAGAATGCCATGGACAGTATCGTCTATTCTAAAGCAGCTATTTCTTTCGAAGATTTATTCCAATTTTATAATCATAATTTTGATACTGTTGATTTTGATGGTAGAGCGTATCCTGTAGTGCCGTGTAGCGAAGGTTTGGAAACCAAGTTCACAAGGTATGCTCCCAGTCTTACACTTACCGCAAAAGGCTTCTATGGGCCTCAGTTTCGCAATTCTCAACTGTTACCTAAGTATACACTAGACGACATCGTAGGGCTACGCTATGGTAGTCAGTCGGTGGGTAATATTGAAATGGAAACAGCCGGTATCTATGGATTAGCAAGTCTTTTGGGTTTCAATGCTATTTCTATAAACGCACTCTTGGCCGATAGGCTAAATGGTACGTTTAGCAAAGACCCTGCAGCGGTTGTGGAACGCATGATAGAAGAATGCTTAGCAATACTATGTCCATAGTCTTACAAGAAGTTATATCAACCAAAGACAAAAAGAATTTCCATTCATTTTCGCGAGTGCTCTATGCGGATGACGAATACTATATCTCGCATATTGATCAGGATATAGAGGCTATTTTTAATCCGGACAAGAATTCTGAGTTTGAGCAGGGAGATGCAAAAAGATGGCTTGCGTACAGCGATGGTAACATTGTAGGTAAACTGGCAGCATTCTACAGCCAGAAGAGTCATGTGGCAGGTATTGGTTTTTTTGACAGTATAAATAGCCAAGAAGTGGCCAATGCTATGTTTGATACAGGAATACAATGGCTTAAAGAGGAAGGATACAATAGGGTAGAGGCTCCCATCAATTTTGGAGAGAGAGATAAATACTGGGGATTACTCGTAGAGGGTTTCCAACATCCTGCATATCAAGAAAATTTTAACTTTCCGTATTACAAAGCACTGTTTGAAAACTATGGTTTTCAAAAAACTATCGAACAAACGACAAGTGAGGCCAGACCAGAAGGCATAGATTTTGACAAGTACAAACGTTTCTCAGATAGATTGCGAGAGAGAAGCGGTCTACGAGCTGAGCATTTTAAGGTTTCGGAAATGGATCGTTTTGTACGCGATTTTACACTCGTCTACAACCAAGCTTGGCAGCAGCACGAGCATTATGTGCCGTTTAGTGAGTCCAGAGTAAAAGCCCTGTTTACGGAGATGAAACCCATAATTAGGGAGGATATACTTTGGTTTATGTACGATGGAGACAAGCCGGTAGGCTTCTATCTAAGCATTATTGATTTGAATCAAATTTTCAAACACGTCAATGGCAATATGAACTGGTGGGGAAAGTTGAAATTTTTCTATTATCTCAAAACGGTAAAAATGAATAAAGTACGCGGAATTATTTTTGGCGTGGTGCCCGAGTATCAAAACAAAGGAGTGTATAGCATAATGATAATGAAAATGTTTGAGATAATGCAAAAAGACCGGTATATACAGAGTACTGAGCTTGCTTGGATAGGAGATTTTAATCCAAAGATGCACGCCTTATTCGACAGCTTGAATGCTAATAAAGTGAAGGTCCATTATACTTTTGAAAAACTTTATTAAAAGTGTTTGTTTGGTTAGAATTTAATTCTAAGTTTGCAGCCGCTTAAGCGATAAGAACTATGATTCCTTAGCTCAGCTGGTAGAGCATTACACTTTTAATGTAGTGG
>CAWVTO010000293.1:0-1827 GCA_963932895.1 uncultured bacterium | reverse complement strand
TCACAGAAATAAAGCACGCGTATACTTGACTACGGGCAAACATAAAAAAGCGTGTAAAGAGTTGGAAGCAGCCATAGAAAAAAGGTTTTATAAAAATGTATAGTACTGGAATGCTAAGACTAGAAGCAGAAAACTGCAAACAATAGCACGAAGTAATCTTAAAACATTGGGCTACCTTTGCAATCACAACCAATGGAAATAGGAAAAACCAATACGCTAAGAGCTAGTAGAACTACAGATAACGGTTGCTACTTGATAGACACCGATGGCAATGAAGTACTTCTACCAAATGCCTATGTGGCTGATACGCTGAACCTAGGCGATGATATAGACGTATACGTCTATAAAGATAACGAAGAAAGACCTGTAGCTACCACGTTAATACCCAAAGTAGAACTGGATAAGTTTGCTTACCTTAAGGTTATGGATGTGAATAATGCTGGAGCCTTTATGGATATGGGACTCGTAAAGCAGCTTCTTGTACCGTACAGTGAGCAACCTGTAAAAATGGAAGCAGAAGAATGGTACGTCGTTTTTTGCTTGCTCGATGACAAAACAGATAGGCTCATCGGTTCTGGGCAAATAGAAGATTTTCTGTTTACCGAAGACCTAGAGCTTGAAGAAGGCCAAGAGGTTGACATACTTATGTACAAACGCTCTGAGCTAGGCATGAATGTGATCATAAACGGCATGTACCAGGGTCTTATATTTAAGAGTGATATACATAAACCTGTGCAAGTAGGTGACGAACGAAAAGCTTTTGTGAAGACCATACGCCCAGACGGAAAAGTGGATCTAACCTTAGAGCCACAAGGATACCGCAATGTAATAGACAAGGCTACACAAGGGGTATTGGATATACTCGAAAACGAAGGTGGCCATTTTAAATTTCATGACAAGAGCGATCCAGACGAAATACGTAAAGTGTTCCGAATGAGTAAGAAAGCATTCAAAAAGGCGTTGGGAAATCTGTACAAAAGCAAGATTGTAATCCTCGAAAAAGACGGCACCAAGCTCATTGGCAACCGCAGTCAAGTCAAATCAAAACAAGTACCTAGCGATTAGTCTGCCGATGTGAATCACATCAGACTCTTCGCTCTTTCTACCTTCATAACTTACTACCACCTGTACACTGTTAGCCAAGGTGCGTTGATAGCCTAGTTTCCAAGTGACATTGTTGCCATTTTGCAAACCACGCAATAGCTCGTAACCCAAGGTACTACTTCCGCTCCCGTCAAAATCTACCTTGATGTAGTTGATGCCTGCATTCAAAGAACCCTTGCCTGCTTCTGTGTATCGAAACTCTGTACCCAGTTCTATATTTTCTGCCTTTTCTCCGCCATAAATTTTACTATTCTGGGCGTTAAAATACTTTGTTTTCAACTCTACTCTGTACTTATTTTTAAACGTGAACTGCAAATTTGGTTCAATCTCAAAAAAGTCATACGCGAAACTACGAGACGCAAAAAATTCACTCGAGTACTCCCTTTTACCTATAATGCCACGGGTGCTTAGCGTAAATATTTTGCTCAAACTAACACGGGCATTCATCAAATGCTCTGTATTTCCTCTGCTATCAAATCCGTTGGTAAGCAAGACTTTAGATACAGCCGAAATATAGGAATACTCTATACTGTATGCGGGATTACCTCTATTAAAAAACAAGGAAGACCTGAAATTTTGTGATTGACTAAGCAACGAAGTGTCGGCCAATTGTTGTGCAAACGGATTGAGTATCGTCAGTATATCTGTAGGAAGTGTTTTGCGATCTAAGATGAGGGAGTTAATACTATTAAAGCGAGATATGAACGGCTTCTTTTTTGCATT
>CAWVTO010000292.1:0-1886 GCA_963932895.1 uncultured bacterium | reverse complement strand
ACTTGAAATCCATCTGTAAAGTTACCCCGTAAATAAACATGCTTATTGGTAGGGCCATAGAACCCTTTTGCATTAAACTCTGCGAGTATTTTTGCAGATTCCCCTGGGAATACGGTATCCTTAGTGGTACGTGCGTTAGTGCATCCACAAGACGCATCTACTCCACTTATATACAGAGGATTGCTACTTCCGTTGGTAAATGAGTAACTCGCCGTAAGTCCGGTTTGGTCAGAAAATACAGTCCCAAAATCGTATGTTAGACTTTCAAAAACAAGGTCTTTAATAGAAACCTGTGCAAGGCAGAATTGACCCATTAAAGATAAGATGAGTATGGCTGAAAATCGATTGTACATAATAGGATTCAAATAAAACGGCTTGATTTTTAGCATTTGTCATGATTAGATGAAATGTTCATAAAAAACGTTGCCCACGTTTGAATAAGTATTCCTACTTTCGCTCGGTGAGCAATGAGTTACTAGGCGGTACAAATGATGGGTTTTCTGATCAGGAAAATGATATAGAAAAGGCATTGCGTCCTATATCCTTTGATGATTTTGAAGGGCAAGATAGGATACTCGATAATCTTAAAATATTTGTAGAAGCAGCAAACCAACGGGACGAAGCCCTCGACCACGTTTTACTGCACGGCCCTCCAGGGCTTGGTAAAACAACATTGGCCAATATAATAGCCAATGAGTTGCAAAGCAATATAAAGATAACCAGTGGCCCTGTTTTAGAAAAGCCAGGAGATCTTGCCGGTCTGCTTACCAATCTCAATGAAGGGGATGTACTGTTTATTGACGAAATACACAGACTAAGTCCGGTTATAGAAGAATACTTGTATTCTGCTATGGAAGACTACAAGATAGATATTGTATTGGATACGGGACCCAATGCCAGAAGTGTACAGATAGGAATCAGCCCATTTACGCTCATTGGAGCAACTACCCGCAGTGGTTTACTAACCTCTCCGCTAAGAGCCAGATTTGGCATTACATGCAGGTTAGAGTATTACGATACAGACTTGCTCGCAAGTATAGTAGAACGCAGCAGTAGTATACTGCATATGCCTATCAATCACAAGGCTTCAATGGAAATTGCCAGTAGGAGTAGAGGTACTCCGCGTATTGCAAATGCATTGCTTCGAAGAACAAGAGATTTTGCCCAGATAAAAGGAGATGGAACCATATCGTTGGACATAGCCCAAATTGCATTAAATGCATTAAACGTAGATGCTCGCGGACTAGATGAAATGGACAATCGTATACTTTCTGCCATTATAGATAAATTTAAAGGTGGCCCGGTAGGTTTGAACACGATTGCTACGGCTGTGAGTGAAGAAGCAGGAACGATAGAAGAAGTCTACGAACCATTTTTGATAAAGGAAGGCTTTTTGCAGCGTACTGCAAGAGGAAGAGAAGCAACTGAACTGGCGTATAAGCACCTGGGTAAAGCTCCTATAAGTGGGAATAATCCCGGATTATTTTAAAAAGAAGTGAGCACAGTAAGTAGGCATACAGCTCTTGTAAAGCAAATGGCTGCTGATTTGGGTTTTGATTTTTGTGGAATAAGCAAAGCAGAACAACTCACGGAAGACGCCGTACACCTAGAAAACTGGCTACAAAAGGGCTATCACGGCAAGATGAAGTGGATGGAAAATCACTTTGAAAAGCGAATAGATCCCACTAAACTGGTGCCTGGAGCCAAATCGGTCATCTCACTGCTCTATAACTATTCTCCCGAAGAAAATTTTGATGATGCAGGAGTGAAAATATCAAAATATGCATACGGTCAGGATTACCATTTTGTTATAAAGGACAAAATGAAAACTTTCATGACTCGCATAGCGAACGATATTGGAGATGTAGATGGACGCGTGTTTGTAG
>CAWVTO010000291.1:0-1943 GCA_963932895.1 uncultured bacterium | reverse complement strand
AGCTAGTTTACAAACCGCTATCAATGATTTTCCTGCATACGAAAAAAGAGCTAATCTAATGTACCGAGCAGGTTTTGTATGCTGGGAGTACGCCAAAGACACAAAGGCTGCTCAGGTTTTTTACGAAGCATTTCTTGCCGAATATCCAAATGATCCTAAGGCAGAAGAAGTAAAAACAATTCTAAGTGCAGGTATGCTCGAAATGAGCGACGAAGCTATACTTGAGATGCTAAAAGGAGAAACAAAGTAATATGCCAATAGCACTAATAACAGGAACCACCTCCGGCATAGGAGAAGCTACAGCACATACTCTTGCTGCTGAAGGATACGACCTTATTATAAATGGTCGCCGAGCAGATAGACTAAAAGCACAAGCCAAAGAACTCATCGATACGTTTGGTATCCGCGTACATCAAATGCAACTCGATGTTCGAGATTCTGATGCTGTGTCTTCCTTTTTTGCTTCCTTGCCTGTAGAATGGAAAGCCATCGATGTATTGGTAAATAATGCTGGCCTCGCTGCAGGATTACACGACATAGAAAATGGCGACTTGGACCACTGGAACCGTATGATAGACACTAATATAAAAGGTCTACTGTATGTCTCTAAAGCCATAATTCCTTTGTTAAAAGAAACAAAAGGACATATCGTAAATATTGGTTCCATCGCTGGTAAAGAAGTATATCCGAATGGCAATGTATACTGTGGCACTAAGCACATGGTGGATGCTCTAAACAAAGCAATGCGTAGGGAACTCGCGGTAGCAGGAATAAAGGTAAGCAGTGTTAATCCCGGTGCCGTAGAAACTGAATTTTCTATAGTACGAATGGATGGAGATGAACACAAGGCTAAGAATGTGTACGATGGGTTTGAAAACTTGATAGCTAAAGATATAGCCGATGCCATTTGGTTTGTACTGAGCAGACCAAGGCGTGTAAACATAAATGAAATCATTGTAATGCCAACTGCTCAACCAGCAGCTGGTGTTGTTTTGCGAGACCAAGGTCTCTAATAGTCATTCATAATAGGGAAATAAGAATCTAATCTAGTAACCCGCTGATCCAGTTAGTTTAGTATCTCTATTATGTATAGTCATCACGGGAATGGTACTGTTGTTGACCATTTGCTGAGCGTATGTGTCCATAAACAGACCCGCACTTTCGGTTTCAGTCATTATTAGCATCAAACCAGCATTCATCTCCTCACCGTACTTGATACACGCTTCGGGCACCTTTACACCATATTCTTCTTTTACGGTACAAGGTATACCCCGTTCTACCAAGTATTTTTCTGTTTGTACCACATATGACCTTACTCTCTTCTTCGTTTCACTTCCACTGTCTTTGGATATCCCTAAAATATGAACGGTCGCTCCAAACGCTTTAGCAACTTCTATACAATAGGGTACTTTCTGTCTGGTAGATCTAGAATCTGCCAAGGGCAGTATAATATTTTTTAGTTCAGGTGAACTTGCTGCTTCTGTTACACTTATTACAGGGCAATCAGACCCACTCACTACTTTGAATGCATTGCTACCCATAAGTTTACTTTTCCAGCCTTTACTGCCATGAGAACCTTGGAGTATGAGGTCATAATCACCCTCTTTTTCTAACTTTAGTACTTCTTCAAACACCGATCCTGACAATTCTCGTATGTCTAAATGAGCCCCAGTCTTAGCCGAAAACTCCTTCAAAAAGGTGACAGACTCTGATTTATCACTCCCTTCATCATCTACTACTACAACCGTAATAGACGACCCAAACTTTAGCGATACGCCGAGTGCACTCTGTAAAGCAGATTTTGCAGCAGAGCTATTGTCATATGCTACTAATATTTTCTTAAAAGCCTTTTCCATTGATCAAATATTTATTTAGTTCGTGCTAAAGTTAACAAAAAAAATAAATATGAAAAATTACATCACTATTTTCTTCACTATCGGCAC
>CAWVTO010000290.1:0-2000 GCA_963932895.1 uncultured bacterium | reverse complement strand
CCTTTGCGCCAATGAAAGTAACAGTAGTAGGAGCGGGTGCTGTAGGTGCAAGTTGTGCCGAGTACATCGCGATAAAAGATTTTGCCGCAGAGGTAGTACTAGTAGATATCAAAGAAGGTTTTGCTGAAGGTAAGGCAATGGACCTTATGCAAACTTCGTCTCTTAATGGTTTTGATACCAAAATAACTGGAGCAACCAATGACTACAGTAAAACGGCAGGTAGTGATATCGCTGTTATTACTAGTGGTATTCCACGTAAGCCAGGAATGACTCGCGAGGAGCTTATCGGTATCAATGCTGGGATAGTAAAAACTGTTTCTTCAAGCATCTTAGAGCATTCACCAGAAGCAATCATAATTGTAGTTTCTAACCCTATGGATACTATGACTTATCTTGTACATCAAACCACAAATATTCCTAAGAGTCGTATCATTGGTATGGGTGGTGCTTTAGATAGTGCACGTTTTAAGTACAGACTTGCAGAAGCTCTAGGCTGTCCTACGTCTGATGTAGATGGAATGGTAGTAGGCGGTCATAGCGATAAAGGTATGGTTCCATTAATCGAGAAAGCAACTAGAAACAGTGTAAATGTTTCTGAGTTTCTTTCTGCAGAAAGAATGGATGAAGTAGTACAAGCTACTAAAGTAGGTGGTGCAACGCTTACAGGACTACTAGGTACAAGTGCTTGGTATGCTCCAGGAGCTGCCGTATCTGAATTGGTAAAAGCCATTGCTTTAGATTCACAAAAAATGTTTCCTTGCTCTGCCTTGCTAGAAGGTGAGTATGGTTTGAATGATCTTTGCATAGGTGTACCTTGTATCCTTGGCAAAAACGGTATAGAGCGTATTGTAGAAGTTTCTCTATCTGAGGCTGAAAAAGCACACATGATAGAAAGTGCTGCTGGTGTAAGTAAGACGAATGGTCTACTCAACTCTTAAAAAACACATAAATACATAGTGAAAGAGCTGCTAGTGATAGCGGCTCTTTTTTATTGAAAGAAATGTCAAATACGAAAGACAATAGAACGGCGGTAATCTATATGATGCTCGCGTCATTCATTTTTGCTATGATGAATTTGATAGTGAAGCACCTCGGAGAAATTCCTGTGGCTCAGATAGTGCTTATGAGGAGTATAGTAATGCTCGTCATAGTGATAGGGGTAATCAAGTACAAGAAAATTTCTCCCTTTGGTACACACAAAAAACTCCTTGTATTTAGAGGTGTATTTGGCTCCATGGGAATTGCATTTTTCTTTTATACATTGCATAATATGCCGCTCGCTAGTGCAGTTGTGGTCCATTATCTCACACCTATTATCACGGTACTTATATCTGTGCTCATTACCCGTGTGAGGATTGCTCCACTTCGTTGGATTTTTTTTCTGTTATGCTTTGTAGGTATCTATATTATCAAAGATTTTGACGATAGGGTAGAGACCTTGCCTATAGTGATTGGTGTGTTGGGAACCATAGCTGCTTCTGCGGCTTATAACGTTATAAGTTTACTCAAAAAAGCAGAACATCACTATGTGATTATGCTTTACTTTCCTATGGTAACGGTGCCTCTGGTTGTAGTTTATATTGCCTTTACCGGAGATTGGGTATGGACATCTGCGATGGATTGGTTTCTTCTTACAATCGTAGGTGTTTGCACCTATTTTGCTCAATATTTTCTTACTAGAGCATACCAAATAGGAGAGGTGAATAAGGTGAGTATAATCTCGTATTTAGGTATACTCTACGCACTGTTCTTTGGTTTCTTCTTGTTTGAGGAGTGGTATACGCCTATTGTATTTGTTGGGTTACTATTTGTACTCGCAGGAGTGCTCGGTAATATAGTCTACAAAGGCAATAGGGCCGACTAAGTATCTACTCTATGATGCTGCAAGCTGCTCGGGCAGAAAGCCATAAAATTGGAACAGTTAGCTGCGGTGTGTCATTTATTTACGTAGGGCAACAACAGGGTCCATTTTTGCTGCAAGGATAGCTGGTGCTATGCCG
>CAWVTO010000289.1:0-2005 GCA_963932895.1 uncultured bacterium | reverse complement strand
GCTGCTGGTATCTCGCATCTTATCATTGATTTACCGAGTGTAGATCCAGAATGGGATGGCGGGGCTATGGCTTCACACTACGCTTTTTGGCAATATCCAGACAATCCAAGATGGGATGCCTCTATTACAGAATTTGCCTTCATTGCAGATGACATAATTGATGGTGAATACTTGCTAAAACTAAATATTAGCAATTTCGAATCGGATGCTGCACCCAGCAGACCAGTCTTATATCCTATTATTGCAGGGTAAAAGTGAACGAAAAGATACTTTATTTCAAGTCGTGGGCTGCCAGTAAGTATATCAACTTGTTGGGTGACCAATCCTATGATTTTAGATCCATCCTCATCATCAAAATGGATGAGATAGGTGACTTGGTTACTGCTTTACCTGTGTTTTACAATCTGAATGCCCTCTACCCTGCTGCCACGCAAACATTAGTATGTAAAGGGTTTAACACTATTTTCTTTAAACACATAGACTACGTAGATTGTGTAAATAACTTTGACGAAGTAACACAGAATACTTACGACTTGATAATCGATTTACGTGGGACGGAAGAAACGTTAAGCTACGCTCTAAAACACAAACCCAAACTAAGACTAGACAGAGGCAGTATTCGTTTCAAAAACAAATTTAGTGGAGGGCAGAAAAACGAAATAGACACCAATATAGCCGTAATACAACCTCTGCTAAAGGAGGAAGCAATCTGGAGTAACAAGATAGTCACCACAGACACAGAACACAGTACAGTAAATAACTACATAGCTCTAGAAGGTGCATCTCCATTTGTAACAATGCATCTCGGTGCAAGAGACGAAGCTCGTAGATGGCCTGTTGAGCGGTATGCAGAGGTGATTACCCATATAAACAACACCTACTCTTTGCCATGCCTATTAGTAGGTGGACCAGATGATAAGGCAATCAATAACCAATGCTTGGCTTTGGTGAAAAGTAAATCCAACTTAAACGTAGTTGGGGCATTTGACCTATTGGAATATGCTGCACTTTGTGAAAAAGCAGCACTTTTTATCGGTAATGAGAGCGGTCCGCTACATATAGCTGCTGCTCAAAATACGCCGACTATAGCACTCTTTGGTCCCGGAGTAAGGAACGTGTTTTATCCAAAAAATGATAAAAGCATAATACACCACTACTTTTTGGCGAGAGGCCACGACCAGCAGACGATTGAGAACTCTACTATTTTCAGTATAAAGGTAAATGAGGTAATAGATAGCGTAGACAAATTATTAAGTTAATGCAGTATTAAGGCTCTATCCCTTTACAATACCATACCTTGCGTAAAATTATTAAAACAACATTATGGCACAAAACTATAACATCAACACACCAAAATTTCCTAAACTACCGGGTAAAGGATTAAGCTTACTTGTAGTGGGTCTGTTTCTTCTCATACTCTTTGTGAAATCTACGGTAACTATACGCTCCGGGCAAGCAGGCGTGCTCTACAAGACCTTTAGTGGAGGTGTAGTAACTCAAGAAACGTTTGGTGAAGGATTTCACTTTGTAGCTCCATGGAATAAGATGATTATCTATGCTGTGCGACAACAAGAGGTATTCGAAAAAATGTCTGTACTCAGTAGCAACGGTCTGGAAATAAAACTGGATGCTTCGGCTTGGTTTCAGCCAGACTACCAAAACTTGGGTAAACTACACCAAGAAAAAGGAGAAGACTACATCGACCGAATATTGCTTCCAACGATACGTTCTGCAGCTAGAAGTGTAGTAGGACGATATACGCCAGAACAACTCTATAGCAGCAAGCGAGACGCTATACAAAAAGAAATATTTGAAGAAGCTAAAAAAATAGTGAGTTCACAGTACATACAGCTGAACGAAATACTGGTAAGAGATGTAACACTACCTCCTACCATAAAAGAAGCTATAGAGCGTAAACTAAGACAAGAGCAAGAGGCTTTGGAGTATGAGTTTAGACTGGTGAAAGCCAAAAAAGAAGCTGAACGCCAAAAAATAGATGCTGAAG
>CAWVTO010000288.1:0-2011 GCA_963932895.1 uncultured bacterium | reverse complement strand
GTAGGAGCTCTTTATCATCTCATCACCAAAAACGGCGAGGCTACCCGTTCGTGGTTTCTCACAGGTATATGCTTTACACTCGCTACATTTACTTTTTTCTCCATTGGAGACCAAGTATTTGGTGACCATTTTGAGTTATTAGAGCACGGTCTTTTTTGGTTTATCACACTTCTATCTTGGGTAGTATACACAGGTATAGATCGTATTCCTTTTCCTAGCCAAGTAAGCATTACCGCCAAACAGCGAAACGTATTTTTGGCTGTCACTATTGTACTTGCTACCGTTACTACATCTTCTATTTTTTATCATAATCATACCTCATTCATACATAGAACACAAGCTGTAGCTGTAGAGCAAATCACAGAAGATACCTACAAGATTCAGTTTCCCTTTTTAGCAGGAAGTACGGCATTCGAAAATTCATTAGAAAAATTCTTAGGCGAAAATCCTACCCTGCAGATAGACAATATCTACACCGCACCGAAGCCACTCCGCCTGGGCAAGTCAGACGGTCTTATCATCTATATACAAACCACAGCAAAGCAATGAAAGAAAGTAAACTAATTCAATACTTCATTCTTGTTCATTGGCTGTTTTTCGCAGGCACTACGGCACTAGACAAGCTTATCCCAGATGTATATCCACTTTGGGTAGGTGCAGACTTTTATACGCTTTTCGTTAAGTTATTTGCATCACTAGGTATTAAGGATCCTATTTTTGCTACGGCTGCACTATCAGCAGTTTCTGTAGTAGAAATTGCCTCTTTTGTGTGCTTCCTACTCGCTCTTATCCTTCTCGTTAAGAGCAAGAAAAAATCTGCAGAGCATTGGTTTTCTAGAGGCATACTCCTCTCACTCGTACTCTTTAGTTTCTTCTCCATCGGAGATCAAGTATTTGGCGATAGATTCACACTATTAGAGCACGGGATATTCTGGTGCATACTACTCGTTTCTTGGTTAGTATTCCTGTACTTTGGCAATACCGATAACCACAAGGTGAGCCTTGCTCCTACCAAAATGCTTCGCACAACGATTATCGCAGGAATAGTACTCACGGTTATCGCATCTATTAGTTTATTTCAGTTTTCTAGTAGTACGTGGGACACGAAGAATACGCCAGTAGCTGGTGTGAAGATATCTGATAACATGTATAAGTTTGATTTCCCATTTTTGGGAGATAAGTACACGCTAGAAAATACGTTGAAGACTTTTAAAGAAGACCACCCTGAGCTAAAAGTAAACTACATCTACACCGGCCCAAGCGAGCTCAATACCAAGAAAAAAACGCATATGTTGCTGTATGTTTTTACAGAAAAGGTAAAGCAATAGAACTATTGCTACTCTTGCTCGGTAATCTTATCACACTAGCTACTTTGTATGGCCTTACCAATACATTTGAGGGAGTAGCAAAACCTGAGGAGTATACCATCATCAAAGCAGAGCAGCAATAACCCAAACTTATACCCAAATTTCTATTTCCTATTCTAAATGCTGTCAGTTTGTTTTTACTTTGCCGTTCTATAATCAACTAAAGAACAATGGAAAAAGTAGAATGCCTAATCATAGGCTCAGGACCAGCAGGATACACTGCTGCTATATATGCTGCTAGAGCAGACATGAAACCAGTTGTATATGAAGGATTACAACCCGGAGGTCAACTGACAATTACCACAGACGTAGAAAATTATCCTGGATACCCAGACGGTATAATGGGCCCAGAAATGATGGAAAATTTCAAAAAGCAAGCTGTACGACTAGGTACGGATGTACGATTTGGTATGGTTACTTCTGTTAGGTTTGACAGAGAAGGAGGAAACCACTTTGCAACTGTAGACGGCAAAACGGAGATAGAAGCAGAAACCGTAATCATAAGCACAGGTGCTAGTGCTAAGTGGCTTGGGATACCGAGTGAGCAGCGTCTAAACGGAAGTGGCGTAAGTGCTTGTGCCGTATGCGATGGCTTTTTTTATAAAGGACATGACGTGGCTATAGTAGGTGCAGGAGATACTGCA
>CAWVTO010000287.1:0-2022 GCA_963932895.1 uncultured bacterium | reverse complement strand
GCTTCTGCAAGCGAATGGGTCACAAAAGCACCTTCAGCTGTATACTCCTGGTTACGTGTGATAATGATATTGCTCCTATTGGGCAGTGGAAAACCGATACTCTCAAAACTCTTGCGACCGTGAATGACTACATGACCTGCCGTAGTTCGTTTGAAGAGACGCAAATCATCCTTTATTTTCCATAGCAAATCATTATCCTTACCTATGGCATTGTCTTTGGCTCTGGCTACTATGAGAGATATCTTCATTATAGGTACAAAGTAAAGAGAAGTTTTATTTTCGTCCCAGCATTGAAACAAGAAATCAATATTAATCAGAAATCTTCCTACTATAAAGAGGGCAATGGTACTAAACTACTCTATGTACTTCACGGCTATGGGCAGCTGGCAAAGTACTTTATACGAAAGTTTGTGCCCGCTACAGATCTAGGCTATACCGTCGTAGCCCCAGAAGGACAACATTACTTCTACTTACAAGGCACATCAGGCAGAGTAGGGGCTAGCTGGATGACCAAAGAAAATAGAGAGCAGGATATAGCAAACTACATCGCCTACTTAGATACCATACACGCAGAACTTACTGCCAAAAAAGAATGGGATGAAATCGTTATACTGGGCTTTAGCCAAGGTGTAGCAACGGCTTTCCGATGGATCGCAGAGAGCAATATTAAGCCTAGTACGTTTTTGATATGCAGCGGATTAGTACCCCCAGACGTAAATCTGAACATTAAGAAAGCCACTTTTGATCCCATAAAAATGACATACTTCTCTGGCACCAGAGATCCGTACAGAACTGAAGAGGCTGTACAAGAATTTTATAATGCTGTAGCTAGTAGCAAACTAGACATGGACCTTGTGAACTTTGACGGTGTGCACGAAGTGTCTGTAGAGGACGTGTTTGACCGGTTATAGTATTGAAATATCCGCTCCTTGTAAGTGGATGTAAAATTGCTTTGCACTTATTTTTACCTTTCTTTAAAACTTCGGTAGAGCAGGTCTTAACACTCCCATCTCCAAATCTCAGTAATACTCTAAAACTCCTTCAAACTCAGATCTAGGCTTTTCACAGAATGTGTCAACGCACCTACAGATATATAATCAACGCCTGTTTCTGCATAGCTGCGAATGGTGTCTCCTGTGATGCCACCACTGGCTTCTGTCTCGCATTGGCCGTTTACCAGTTTCACTCCTTCTACCATTAGCTCTGGACTAAAATTGTCAAACATTATCCTATCTACCAATCCAGTATCTAACGCCTCCTGTACTTCATTCAGATCTCGTGTTTCTACTTCAATTTTCAGGTCTTTGTCTTTCGATTTTAGGTATTCTTTGGTACGTGTAACACCTCCGGTTATTCCCCCAGCGTAGTCGTTATGATTATCCTTTAGCATGACCATGTCCCATAGAGCAAAACGGTGATTTACACCTCCACCAACCTTTACAGCATACTTTTCAAAGGTTCTTAACCCAGGTGTAGTTTTTCGCGTATCGAGCAACTTTGCATTCGTACCCGCTATCTTTTCTACTAACCTATTGGTAACCGTAGCTATGCCACTCATACGTTGCATAAAATTGAGCATAAGCCGTTCGGCTTGCAGAATACTGTGCACACTGCCCTTTACGGTAAAAGCTATGTCTCCAAACTTTACTTCGGTGCCTTCTTCTACAAGTTGGTCAAAAATCACATCTGTATCTATACGCTCCAGAATATGACGAGCAAGAGAAATACCGCATAGGATTCCATCGTCTTTCACCAATAAACGAGCCTGACCTTGGGTACCTGCGGGTATAGAACCGAGGCTGCTGTGGTCCCCGTCACCTATATCCTCTGCTATGGCTAGGTCTATGAGTTGCTTAACGAACGTATTGTTGAAATCCATAGTTCAAATTTAAGGATTGAATGGGTTATTTTCGAAGCGTGGTACACATACTTTCCAACGAGTTTTCTCTGGTAAACGAATTTATTCATGAACTAAGAGACAAAGACATACAGCAAGACCGTGCTCGTTTTCGTAAAAACATA
>CAWVTO010000286.1:0-2024 GCA_963932895.1 uncultured bacterium | reverse complement strand
TAAACGATATGCAAGGAGATCCATTTGTAAGGAGTACTCGTATCATACGTTAATTGTCATACCAATTAATATGAGCGTACATACACTATGTATATCGATACTGATTTTTATCATTTCCTTAGGCACTGGCAACATTGCCTTAGCTCAGAGAGCCGACAGTACGAAGAAGATTAAATTATTACCGTTACCTAGTGTGTTTTTTACTCCAGAAACAAGTTGGGCTTTTGGTGTTGCCGCTTTAGGTTTTTATACCCCAAAAGATACATTCACTCGCAAGTCTAACGCACAAGTATTTTTTGACGTTACACTAATGGGGCAAGCGTCATTTCAAAGTGATTTCAATATTTTCACTAAACGTAACAGCTTTTATTTCAAAGGTTCACATGATCTGAGCAAGTTTCCAGAATTCTACTTCGGCATCGGGAATAAGAACATTGAGGATGATTACTGCCTAATAGACATATCTTATTTCGACGTAAAGCTAGCTCTATACCGTCAGCTAAAACCCGACTTTTATTTAGGAACATTGCTACATCACCAAAACCTTTCGAGTATCAACAAAAGTATAGAGCAACATAATTTTAGCATAGGAGAAATGGGATATAGCTCTACGGGTACAGGATTAGGGCTACTCATAGACAAACGAAATCATTTGCTCAACCCGTCAAAAGGTTACTACCTAGAAACTAAGTTTTCTAAATACTTTGATGGCAGTCATATGACCAGAGGCTTTAGCAGTCACACGCTTGATGCCAGATATTATAGATCCTTTGACAAATTGGTACTAAACACTAATTTATATACCGTACACAATTCTGGGACAGTTCCCTTTAGAATGATGCCTTTCTTGGGAGGCCCACGTTTTATGCGTGGATACTATGCAGGAAGGTTTAGAGATAACAACTTAAGTTTTGCCCAAGCAGAAGTTCGCAGAAAGCTTTTTTGGCGAATAGGAGTGGCAGCTTTCACAGGAGCTGGTCAAGTTTATAATGAGCTTAACCAATTCAATGTCAACAGATTCCACTTTAACTATGGTGGGGGACTTCGTTTTCAACTGAATAAAAACTCACCTGCAAACATTCGTTTTGATTACGGTCGCACAAGAGATAGCCATGGCTTCTATATTGTCTTTGGCGAATGTTTTTAATAATATCGTATAACAGAATAATGAAAAGTACAATAACAGCAGTTCTCATACTGGTTAGTATGATCAGCTTTGGCCAATCTTTCAAGCAAAATCAAGATATTGGACTTGCTCTATCCTATGCCCCTAAAGAGGTAAACCTTTCCCTCTCGTGGAAACAGATGCATGGCATCACAGCTAACAAAAAATTCAAACTGGGATATGGCGTACGATTTAATGGATATCTGAATAATGATAAATACTACGTGACCGCTCCTGCTTACCTCACTAGTGGAGAAAAAGGTCCGCAAGTGCTCTTCGTAGAAAACATAGAGGAGAATATTGACACCTTTAGTGTACATAATGCACAACATAATTCTATAAATGCTGTCATCTACCTAGAGTATGACTTCTCGGATAAATGGGGCGTTGGGTTCAATATAGATGTGGCTGGCATAGGTTTTGGAAGTAGTAGAGAAGGAAAGATGATAAGTAGCAATAGACCACATACCATTTCAGAGACGGTAGTAGCTAAACCTACCCCTTACAATGTGCTACTAATCAGCGATAATGATATAGGAATGCTCAATAGTGAACTATACGCTACTTATAATTTCAATAAAAAATTATCGATAAATGCAGGCCTTACATTCCTGTTTACCGAATATACTACCGAGCAACAAATTACTTACAATGACAATAATGATAGGTTCCGATACAAGTCATTAATGGGAATGCTCTCCATCAATTTTAAACCATTTAACAATTAACAATATGAAAAAGATTAACATTCTAATAGCATTTGCTTTCGTATCTCTAGCAGTTTTTGCGGCAACTAGCTGGACACCTACTACAGGTTCTGTGGTATTTCACATTAAAAATGCGGGTATTACCGTAGACG
>CAWVTO010000285.1:0-2034 GCA_963932895.1 uncultured bacterium | reverse complement strand
ATACCAGAGTGTCGGGACCAAAAGGGGTATGCTCTGTAACAAAGCGTTTTTTTAGGCAGTAATCGCGTAGGTGTTCTAAATCCATGTTTATTGTGGGAATTGATAAATAGTTAAATGTTCATCGCCATATACCTGTTCGGTCATTTCTACTAGTTGTGGTTGATCTTGTTTTAGCTGTTCCACTTTATCGCTGCGAACCACTATACAGCTGGGCTTTATGCGATCGAGATAATACCATAGTGGGCTTTCGTCACGGCCCATCTCCTCGGTATTGAAAGTAGCTCCTTTTCTATCGAAGTAGAGCAAGCTATGATTGTGTTCTGGTACATAGCATACAAATATGTTTTGGTCCTTGCTAGCGTACTCTTCTATCTTATGCTCACCATGAAGCAACCACTTGTATAGGTACTGTTCGGGGTAGCCCTTCACGTGTACTATTTCGCTCATTCGCTCGAAGTAGCGACTATTTGCCGTAGAGTAAGAAACAATGGCAAGTAGTCCTAAAATAATAGCTGAGGCAGTAGGATGGACATAAGGCAGGTAGTAGGCCAAAATTCGCAACAATAGATACAGTAATGCTGGCGATATGGTAGCAAGAATATAGTAATCGTGATTCATAAACTGTACCCCAAAGAGCAGGATGATACTAAATATGCCCACCACGAGTAATAGGTATAGCTGGGCTAATGGTCGTATAAATGACCTTCTACGAAGACCAAATAAACCGCCCAATAGGAGCAATAGGAAAGTCCATCGCTGTACGGTAGTAAAATAGTCGTTTTTAAAACGCCAAGCCGTATCCAATACATTCCAAAACTCGTCTAATGAAGTGAGAGGAACAGTTTGACTCAAAAATATGGTAGCCCAAAGACGTTTGTTTAATTCTATAACATAGTGATAATCGTAGTAGGTGACTCCAGCTGATATTGCGAGGAATAAAGTGCTTGCCAGCCAAAATCGGGTGGTGGGTTTTCTTATATTTTGTAAAAAGAAAACGCTGTAAAAAGCAATAAAATATATTCCAGAAGAGGCTTTTATGAAAAGTGATAAGCCTGCAATTAGTAAGATGGTATAGATGTGTTTAGATATTCCGTCGTGAAAGAAATAGATGGCAAATAGAATCAAACTAAGTGCCCACATATCGGGTAAGTAGTTGTATCCATAGTGGAGTAGCACAGGAGAAGAAAACAGTACCACTGTGGCAAAAAGTATAGCAGCGATGCTCTCTTTCTGTAATAGGCGTGCACAAAGGAGAGATAGAGCGAAATAGAAAAAGGAGAAGGTAAAAAACTTGTATAGAAAGGGCAAATACGTTCGCGGAAATCCGAGTCGAATTACCTGAGCAATAGCATATTGAAAAATAGACAATTCTGCTCCCAAATCACCATCTGGAGTCTTCATGCTGTAAGTAGCTGGATAGGCTAGCGGCTTGCCATCCACATAGCGATAACACAGTGCTAGTCTATCTGCTTGTGCCCATTGATGTATGCCTCGAGGTAGGTCATTTGCACTGGGGTAATACGTGCTAAAAAACGTAACCCCAAAGATGAGAACGAAACCAAGGAGTAACCATTTGGGCTTGTAAAAGGACATGTATGTTAGTCTATATATTAATCTAGCAGAACAAGATAGTATGGAAAGGCAACTGCACTTTTCATGTATGCATCTATGCATTAATCTGTGTCCAAAAATAACGAGGATGAATCTTTATTGGTAAAAAAATATTTTAGCTACGCGTAACCCTACGAACAATGCCTCAACACCGCTACCTACTTCGATTACAATACGGGGCAAGATGACGATAATTTTCTTATCGATTTGATGGACTAAATGTGAAGGCATGTTTTTGTAAATAATAGATAGTCATTGGTTTAAGTGGAATAAGCAGGATAGTTATATAATTCGGCAAAATCTGCCACCATGTCACTCTTCTTATTTTGGTCTACTCTTTGAATAGATTGGATTAACGAAGTAAATACAAAAATGCAAAAAGGAAAAGTTTCAGTAAACACGGAGAATATATTCCCGATTATC
>CAWVTO010000284.1:0-2053 GCA_963932895.1 uncultured bacterium | reverse complement strand
TGTGCCCCTTGACTTTTGCCTATCCAGTTACGTTGTGTTTCTTTTATGCTATCGCTCCAGTCTATGGTGTTTAGCCCATCAAGCAATCTGTCTGCATAAGCAGTGATACGCAAGTACCATTGCTTCATTATTTTCTGAGTTACTTCATGTCCTCCTCTTTCAGATAGGCCATTTTTTACTTCATCATTGGCAAGTACAGTTCCCAGTTCTTCGCACCAATTTACGGTGTTTTCTTTTTGGAAAGCAAGCCTGTAGCACTGCAGTACAGCTTCTTGCTCTTGTTCGTTTTTATTCTCCCAAATTTCAGCCGTAAAGCTCGCTGTTTCCTCGCCATTATGCTCAATATTTACATTTCCTTCGTTTTCGAAAATGGTAATGAGAGCGTCTATGCTTTCTGCTTTATCTGTTTTGGCATTGTACCACGATTCGAATAACTGAATGAAAATCCATTGCGTCCACTTATAGTATTTAGGGTCTGTGGTCCTTAATTCTCTATCCCAGTCATAGGAAAAACCAATTCTATTGAGTTGCTCTTTGTAGCGTGTCAGGTTTTCTTCTGTAGTTACCGCAGGGTGTTGACCCGTTTGTATGGCATATTGCTCTGCGGGCAAACCAAAGGCGTCAAAACCCATCGGGTGCAATACATTATAGCCATTGAGTCGTTTGTAACGAGAAACGATATCGGAAGCGATATAGCCCAACGGATGACCTACATGCAAACCCGCACCACTCGGATATGGAAACATATCGAGAGCATAGAATTTAGGCTTGCTATGGTCTATAGTAGTCTTATATATTTGCTTAGTAGCCCACTGCTCTTGCCACTTAGATTCTATCGTTTGAAAATCGTACGAACTCATTTATTTTGTATAAGCAGCAAATGTAGTAGAACGGATAATTATTCGGGAAAATCTTCTGAATTATCAAGTGAAAAATCATGTAAAGACAAAGGTTAGTCTCATCGTAAATGCAATTTAAATATTTAGATGGGTTTAGTGTCAAAAATCAACTACATATAGGTGCTACCAAAAAATTTATTTGGAAGCCGTATATATGGAAAGCACTGGTATGGACGTTTATTCGTTTTGGTGTAGGCACCCTTATCCATGCCTTTTTTGTATGATTTATGTTCGGTAGGTTCGTTTTATTAGTAGATGTAAATAGGGTTACAATCGGTGAACATTTCGTACAAAACTGGTATCCATACTTTTTGATGTTATTTTTGCTCTTAGCTGAAGGAGCAATGGTCATCCATAGGGACTCCCAACGCTACCAAAAAACAGTTAAAGAATACACGCAGACAACCTATTATACATAGCACCATGGCAAAAACAAAAAAATCAGAAGGAAGTACTCCAGTAAAGAATCATTTCGTGTTTAGTAAGGACAATTACACATGGATGCTTATTGGTTTGGCAGTCGTAGTAATAGGCTTTGTGCTTATGTACGGCAAAGAAGATATCTATGACTTTAGAAAAACAACACTAGCACCTATAGTAGTTCTTAGTGGTTTTATGATCGAGATATATGCTATCATGAAGAAGCCTAAAGGGCTATAATGACTGTTGTAGAGTCTATTGTTCTTGGTGTTATACAAGGGCTTACAGAGTTTCTACCGGTAAGTAGCAGTGGCCATATAGAATTGGGCAAGGCTATTTTTGGTATAGAAGAAAAAGAAGCTGGATTGCTATTTACAGTGGTCCTTCATTTTGCTACAGCACTGAGTACTATTATCGTTTTCTGGAGAGACATCATTGGGATATTCAAAGGATTATTCTCGTTCACGTGGAATGCTGAAACACGATTTTCTTACTTCATCGTGTTATCGATGATTCCTGCTGTGTTGGTTGGGTTATTTCTAAAAGATCAAATGGATGACTTCTACCGGGGTAATGTATTGCTTGTTAGTGTGATGCTACTCGTTACCGGGGTTGTTCTTTTTTTTTCTGATAAAGCTAAAAGCCTGAAAGGGGAAGTATCTACCAAGAGTGCCGTAATGTTGGGTGTCGTGCAAGCTATAGCCATACTACCAGGAATAAGCAGAAGCGGCAGC
>CAWVTO010000283.1:0-2163 GCA_963932895.1 uncultured bacterium | reverse complement strand
AAGAATTATGGAGTACGGCGACCACTGAAACCAACACTTTTCATGCACGTATAAAACTCGTAAATAGTGTTGTAGATGAAGATCCTGCTAATAACGAGTACACTAGCAATTTTGAACTTGCCGAGATGTTTCCTTCAAGTTTTTACCTATTCACACGAACTAATAATGCTGGAAATGAAACCAAGGTTTCTATAAAAAATGAATGGGGTAACGAAGTATTTAGTAGAGATAATTTTGGTGCGAATGAAATAGCACGTGATACAATCATGCTTGGACCAGGTTGTTATAACCTTACCATTGAAGACTCTGATGACGACGGTCTTAGCTTTTTTGCAAACAATGATGGTAGTGGCTTTTTCCGAGTGATGAAACTGGGCGGTGGTATCCTACATAATTTCAATAATGATTTTGGAAAAAGAAGTACCTTGAAATTTACAGTGCAGTATCCCAATGTACAAAAGGATACTGTACCACTAGACCTAGGTCTTAAATGTTACCCCAATCCGACTAATGGTGAGCTAATTCTTGAGGGATTTGATCTATCTAACGCTAAGTGTACTATAGTCAATAGCTTAGGTCAAGTAGTATTCTCTCAGTACATGGATATCATAGGAAAGCAACAAATAAATATTAGCGGTAATACTGCCGGAGTCTATTTTTTACAGGTAGAGCGAGAAGATTTTGTATGGACGCAACGCGTTTTGCTTACAAACTAGCACACTGAAACAAAACAAAAAATGGCCATAACAGATGTTGTGGCCATTTTTTTATTTATAACTTTTCCATTATCAAGAATGGCTGCGTCATAGCATACAAACATTCGTATAAATACTACCTTTGCCTCACGGTATGAGCGACAGACAACTAAACACCATAGAAGAGGCAATAGAAGAAATCCAAAACGGCAAAATGATCATTGTGGTGGATGATGAAGACCGTGAGAACGAAGGAGACTTTCTAACTGCTGCTCGTAATGTCACTACAGAGATGGTCAATTTTATGGCCACTGAAGGACGTGGACTCATCTGTGTACCACTTACGGAAGAACGATGCGATGAATTAGATCTCGATCTAATGGTTGGTAAAAATACAGCTCAGTTTGAAACGCCTTTTACTATATCTGTAGATTTAATAGGCCACGGTACCAGTACAGGTATATCAGCATACGATAGAGCTATGACCATACAAGCTCTTGTAAATTCTGCCACTGACCCTAAAGAACTGGGTAAACCAGGACACATATTCCCCCTTAGAGCTCGAACACAAGGCGTATTGCGTAGAGCGGGACACACAGAAGCAGCCATAGACTTTGCACGGTTAGCCGGTTTTGAACCAGCAGGATGCATCGTAGAGATCATGAACGAGGACGGTACTATGGCACGCTTAAAAGACCTATGGGCTGTAGCCGCAAAGCATGATATGAAAATAGTATCGATTGCCGACCTTATAGAATATAGACTAAAGCATGAAAGCCTTATAGAAAAGCAAATAGACGTGCACATGCCTACCGACTATGGCAACTTTGAGCTACATGCCTACAAGCAAGTAAGCAATGGTATGGACCACCTCGCATTGGTGAAAGGCGAGTGGAAAGAAGATGAGCCTGTACTGGTACGTGTACATTCCAGTTGTATCACAGGAGATATTTTTGGTAGCTGTAGATGCGATTGTGGTGAGCAACTACAACGAGCTATGCAAACCATAGAAAAAGAAGGCAAAGGAGTCATTGTGTATATGAACCAAGAAGGACGTGGAATTGGCCTCCTCAATAAACTAAAAGCATACAAGCTACAAGAAAACGGTAGAGATACCGTAGAAGCTAACATAGAACTTGGTTTTCAAATGGATGAGCGTGACTATGGCGTAGGAGCACAAATACTTCGCGACCTAGGCGTTTCTAAAATGAAGTTAATGAGCAATAATCCCAAAAAACGCAAAGGGCTCATCGGTTACGGGCTCGAGATAGTAGAAAACATGGCATTACAAGTAGAGTCCAATCCTCACAACGAAGGATACCTAGCTACCAAAAAAGAGAAAATGGGGCACGATTTATAGTCCAAAATTTATATTCCCAAAAATGCCTTTCATTGACTTGAAGGGCATTTTTTTTATATTTGAGCTGTGGGCACATCTGATACAGGTAACAACATAATAAGGGATAAC
>CAWVTO010000282.1:0-2179 GCA_963932895.1 uncultured bacterium | reverse complement strand
AATCAATAAGGATTTTGTAACTTTTGCAAACAGCATAGCTGATTATGCATTAGAAAACAAAGTAGCTGATAGAGATGCTTTACTTGCAACGCCATGGGATGGAAAAACACTTGGTGAAATATGCATAGATAAAACAGCCGTTATCGGTGAGAAAATTGAAATATCTAATTATGCTCTTGTTTCTTCAGAAGGAGTAGCTGCTTACAACCACGGTGCAAATCGAATAGGTGTACTCGTAGCTCTTAATTCAAAAGAGGAAGCTGCATTAGAAGCAGGTAGATCATTAGCTATGCAAATAGCAGCAATGAACCCTATCGCAGTAGATTCAGATGCAGTACCACAGGAAGTTAAGGACAAAGAGTTTAAAATTGGTAGAGAAATAGCAGAGCAAGAAGGTAAGCCGGAAGCGATGCTAGATAAAATAGCTAATGGTAAACTTCAACGTTATTTCAAGGACAATACACTTTTAGCTCAATCTTATGTAAAAGATAGTTCTATGAATGTAGCTGCATTCTTGAAAACAGTAAATGCAGACCTTAAAGTAAAATCATTTACACGATTCCAATTAGGAGCTTAAGCTACTAACTAAAATAATTCTAAAAAGTCTCTCGCCTAGCGAGGGACTTTTTTTATTGCCAAACTATCCATTTTCAGATTAACTTTGACCCTTGAATGAGCACTTTGCCAATCAAACCTGACAATACTAAGCAAAGCGGAGGATACTCCAATTCTCCCTATGTCCAAAACATCACACGACCAATGACTTACAAAAGAATATTACTAAAACTAAGTGGCGAAGCATTGCTTGGCGACAAAGAATTTGGCATTGATAGCAGTATCCTTGCAATGTACGCTAGAGAAATAAAATCTGTACAAGAAACAGGTGTAGAAGTAGCCATTGTCATTGGTGGAGGCAATATTTTTCGTGGAGTGAGTGGTGTAGAAGGCGGAATGAAAGACAGAGCCAATGCAGACTATATGGGTATGCTAGCTACTGTAATAAACGCTATGGCTCTTCAAGGTGCATTAGAAAATGAAGGTGTATACACTCGTCTTACCAGTGCCATAAAGATGGAACAAATAGCAGAACCATTCATTAGAAGAAAAGCCATTAGACACCTTGAAAAAGGCAGAGTGGTCATCTTTGGTGCAGGTACGGGCAATCCCTATTTCACAACAGATACTGCTGCAAGTCTTCGAGCAGTAGAGATGGAAGCCGATGTAATACTCAAAGGAACACGTGTAGATGGTATTTATACCGCAGACCCAGAAAAGGACAGTTCTGCTACCAAATATGATCAAATCAGCTTTACTGAAGCGATACAGCGAAATCTAAAGGTAATGGATATGACGGCATTTACTCTTTGCCAAGAAAACAAATTACCCATCATTGTTTTTGATATGAACAAGCCAGGAAATTTACTCAGCGTAGTGAAAGGGAATCAAGTGGGAACACTTGTAAGCTAAACAACAGCTCTTTTCTTTAAAGACCTCGTTACTCTGAATTCTGTCCATCTTGGTGTCTGTCACATTCATTGTGTACACAGCACCTTGTAGCTACCAACGAGAAAGTTGGGCTGAAACTACGATAGGATATTCATTCTAGACAAGAACATAGTGAGCAAGCCTAAAACTTATTCTTCCACATCATGCTTTCTACAGGCTTGATGGTACGCTTGTTATATTTAGCGTTTTTCTTCTTATTGTACATTACCTCTACTTCTCCTTCTACTACGAAATAGATGAGTTGGCCTATTGGCATACCTTTATATACACGAACGGGTTGTGTTACACTTATCTCTAGTGTCCACGTATTGCAAAATCCAACATCACCCTTACCAGCGGTAGCATGTATATCTATACCCAATCGTCCTGTGCTACTCTTTCCCTCTAAAAAAGGAATGTGTGCATGCGTCTCTGTGTACTCCTCAGTAACACCAAGATAAAGTACTCCAGGCTGTAGTTCAAAACCTTCAATAGGAATCTCAAAATGCTCAATCTTATTGTGCTCACGAGCATCCAATACTCTATTGGTATAGCACGCAAGGTGCTTACCCAAATGTACGTCATAGCTATTGGTACCTAAGTCTTCTCTATGAAAAGGCTCAATTAAGATGGTTCCTTTGTCTATTTCTTCTAAGATTCGTGTGTCGCTAAGTATCATCGGTTTTTGCTTGGG
>CAWVTO010000281.1:0-2213 GCA_963932895.1 uncultured bacterium | reverse complement strand
ATTTATTTGCTAAATTTAGTGCTTAAAACACGCAACTAATCTTATACAAACACGTCACCCACTAATAAAAATAAACATAAACTATGAAACAAATCATCCAGTCACCCATTATCGCTATTCTTTTACTCACTCTTTTCTCTTTCTCAGGACCAACAGAATCAAATTTTATTGGAACATATGGCGTTTCTGAAAACGATCCCGCTAAAATTGAATTAACCTTGAACATAGACAAGACCTTTACCTACCAAGATTTATCAAATTGGTCTAAACAGATAAATGTAAGAGGGAATTGGGAAGTAAAAAACAACACCATTTTTCTAAAAAATGCTGAATCAGCATTTCCTTTCCATCACAAATGGAAAATAATGCAAAAGGGTACTGTTGCTAAATCACGAAAGGTAATGTCTTTCTATACCCTTCATAAACAATAAAGTCATAGGCTAGGATATCTGTGTAAGCATCCCGCGAAGAAGAGCATTTACTCCCGAACCAGTCTTTCCGTATACACCGCATCTCCTACTTTTATTTTGAGGAGATAGTTGCCCGAGGCATATTCCCGTAAATTTAGGGTCCCTGTGTGCGTAATGGTCTGCACAGTGAGCAATCTACCTGCAAGATCGTATAATGACGCTACAGCGTCTCCTTTGACCTCTATAGCCACAGAACTTGTAGTAGGATTAGGACCAAAAGTATACGGCTTGCTTACCAATAGCTCAGCGACATCTGCCGTCTCACTACAGATCATGTCGTACATAAACAATGCACTCATATCTACTACTTCTGCAGCCTTCTCCGCATTTAGGAAGTAACTTACATGTATGTTACTTTCTATCGTATTGAGCACGCTGAATACACCATTCGCCTTAGCGGCACTGTCCATTACAAAACTTCCATCGAGATAGATTATGTTTTGGCCAAAAATCTGAGCATAGCCTCCTTTGTACGGCACAGTAGGATCTTCATTATCGTGAAAACTGATAAACGGTGGATCTCCAGCGTCTAACCAAGACACATCATGCAAAGCTCCGCTGTAGTTAAGCACACCACGTATCTGGATGCTTGTATCGGTATCTGTAATGCCATAGATAGGTGCGTGTAAGGCTATAGCACTCGCTATCTCTGGGCTATATACATCTGTAGAATCGAGCATAGCAGCATGAATGGCTGCAATGCCTCCAGAAGATATGCCTCCCACATATAGCCAATTCATATCTATACCATAGGTATTGCTTGCCTTTGCATCATCATCCAAAAAACGCAATGCCGACTTCATGTCTTTGATAGCACGTACCACTACATCCTGCATTTCTTCCTTAGTAGGTATAGGAATAAGCGGTAAGTCGTAGATTCTATAGTCTATAGTCACTGCCACATATCCTTTTTTGGCAAACATCTCACAAATGGGAGCAATCTCACTTCTACTGCCGCTCACAAAACTGCCACCAAAACCTAAAACAACTACGGGTCTGTTGGTAGCCACATCGCCCGCTGGTTCGTATACATCCATAAAGAGTTCCTGCTCATTTCCGGCTATGGTTGTTTCATCGGCAAACTTTATCCCTTTGGTTGCTTTTACGTTTTCAAAAACATCTAATCTATACCGCTGTGTGTTGCAAGTAGGGTGATCTTGAGCAAGGAGGCTTATTGTAAAAAACAATAAAATGAGGCTTAATTTGTATCTCGTCATAAATCAAATATACGTCATACACTTGGGTTTTAGGGCACAGGGCTTAAGGCTATTCGACCAAATACGCTTATTCCATTATATTGCAGTAATTATTTTTGATATGCACCACATCATCTGCACCATTCTCTTCCTACTATGTACCCTTGGCACTACTGCTCAGACATATAAGAGCGTAAACTGGTCGGGAAATATATACCTGGGAGCGAGCAATATGATGGGCGATCTAGGTGGAAGCCGCTTTATTGGTAGCCGCGGTATATTTGATTACAACTTTCGGGCAAACAGACTTGCCGGTGGATTGGGCCTCAATTTGCATACCTCAGGGAGCTTTAGTTTTGGGCTTAATTTCTTAGCTACTCGCTTGTACGGTGACGATGCTTTTTCTAAACTAGCTTTTCAATCACAACGAAACTTAAGCGTACGTACCGATTTGCTCGAAGCAGATTTGCTCATAGAATATCGCCCATTTAGCCGCAGCAAAGGATTCAATAGATTCTACATCTACAGTGGTGTAGGGGGAATGTAC
>CAWVTO010000280.1:0-2225 GCA_963932895.1 uncultured bacterium | reverse complement strand
TCACTACCACTTCTCCTATTTCACTGTGAGCACTGGCAAGATCCACGTTTAGCACTTTGTCTCCGCTTATGGTCACCTCTTTAGTTACCGCATCATAACCCACAAAATTGTAGATAATACGGTGCTTGCCTATAGGCAATTGCAGGGCGTAGTACCCAAAGTTGTTGGTGACTGTACCTGCAGATTTACTCTCTGTGTAAATAGTGACGCCCAAGAGTAACTCTTTGCTCCCCGCTTCTTTCACATAGCCAGATAGCGTGAATGTCTCTTGAGCAGACACGGTCTCAGCGGCAAGAACCACTAAGACCACTAGGAAAAATTTTTTCATTAGTCTATATGCGAAATGAGTTTGCATAAAGTTATATAAGGTTTTATGTTAACGTTGATTTATCCTTTTTATTATTGAGACACGAAATCTGCAAGGTAGTCAAACTGCTTAGTCAACTTTCCATCCTCCGTTATGCGGGCTCTCTTGAGTACATCATCTTGATCGCCATTTACCAATAATGGGGCGATGTGATCCAAGAACAGACCACCAAACTCGGCACTGGCATTGCGTGGCATCTCTGTAGGTAGATTGGTCACAGCCATTACGTCTATGGTATCATCACCATACGGCTCTACTTGTTTTTGTTGGCTACGACTCCACCCAAAGGTAGGGTTGTAGATATCTGTCGCTTCCATAGTAACGGGCACACTTCCTTCTACATCGCACGTGATATCGGCTATTACTTGTATGTTAAAGTTCTCTGCTTCTGTATCTTTTTTGGTAAACAGCTCTGCCATATCATCTTGCCAGTACATGCCGTTGATGAGTATATCGGTGTGTGGCAAAAAGTTGTCAAACTCGCAGCAGTATTCTCCGTGATTGGCATAAAAATGCTCTGGATTCCACTCGCCACCATCTTTACGGTGGTATAGGTCCCAGCTTGTGAGCTGAGCAAAGTGAGCTCCTCGAGGTGGTTGTGAAATAAATTCTTGTGGAGAGCACTCACGTATCTTCATACCTTCCAAAACTTCACGTATTCCTTCTGCTACTCTTCCGTTTCCGGTAAATACGACACGTGCTTTCCCTAGGTCCAGCTCCGCTAAATCTTTCATAGATTGCTCATAGTCATTGGTCTTGTAGGCAGAGGGCAAATTGAATTTTCCTGTTTTTTTACCCCAAGTGAGAAACGCATTGTACGCACCTACTACACCCGCCCACTTACCAAAGCCAAGTATTCTGCCACCTTCTTTCCATGTGAGTGTCTCGTAGTCTATAAGTGTAATGTTCTTTTCTAAAATAGCTAAAAGTAGGCCTCTGTTATACGGCTGTGCCTTAATGGTGTGCGAAAAAAAGAGGTAGGATTTGTTGGGGATGAGCTTGTCAATAGGCACTTCCTTGATACCTACGAGTATATCACAATCTGAAATATCTTGTACAACGGCAATACCTGCTTCCTCATATTCTTGTTTGCTAAATGTGCGGTCAGGCGATTCCTCTACTACCAGTTCTACCTTGGGATAATTTTGCTTGAAAACAGCACACTGTTCTGGTGTGAGTGCTACTCGCTTATCGGCGGGTTGTTTCCATTCGCGTATGAGTCCTATTTTCATTTTCTTAATTTATTGCAGTGGTGTTAATGTTTTTTAAAGCGGATCGGTATACGTCTACAAGAGCTTTAGGAGCGGTGTCCATGTTGCTCCATTGCACTACCTTTTCGTCTTTTTTAGTCTTTCGCTTTACGAAGTATATCATATTGCCTACCTCGTTCAGATTTATTGCTTTAAAGTCCATTTTTTTCAAGGATCTTAGTATCTCTTTAAAGTCTTTGGGCGTTGCAGATTCTATCTCTTGAGCATCTGCGGCACCTACAGTACCCATTGGTCCTTTACTTACAAAGCGTTGCCCATTGGGGAAAAAGTAGTAACTATTGGCTGTGCCGGCAAAGCCCCCAGAAGAGCCCATTTCTATGTATATCTGGGGCAAATCACGCAAGGAATACACCTTGTTATTGCATTGAGCAAAACCAAGTAAACATATAAATGCGAGCCAGACTTTTTGCATACATTAGCGAAGATACAAGTTTGGTATAGTAAAATGGTGTTCTTGTGGCATATTTGAGTGTATAGGCCGTACTTTTGCAGTGTTATAGATATGTTCTTTGATATAACGTATATCACAAACCATATGGGGCTGTTCTGGCTTTTGACGGGTTGGCCGATAGATGTGTAAGCATGTA
>CAWVTO010000279.1:0-2231 GCA_963932895.1 uncultured bacterium | reverse complement strand
TGATTTTATGAAAACGGGATCTATTGGAGTATATACGGTTTTAGGCTTATATGCCGCATTTGGAAAAACATAGTTATACGTTGGAGCCTTTACTTTGGGTTCTTCTAGGGTCGGTTGTATATCTATTTTTACAGATTCTGCTACGTCTGGTTTATACTTTGTATTTACCGTTACATCTGCTAGGGTAGAATCTACTGTTGTATTTTGAGCTACTGCGGCTGTAGCAAAAAATAGAATTAACAAGTTGGCTATGTATTTCAATGGAATGTAATTCACTGTTAAATAATTGAACGAAGTTACGTGTAGTATGGTACATCAAAATACTGTATTTTCATTTTATATCAACACCTTTTCCAATAGTTGTGAAGTAGGTTGGTTTAGTATATATTTGGTCAAATTAGTTTAGATAATAATAATGTCAAAGAAAGAAAACGATAGTAAGTTGAAAGCCCTAAAGATGACCATCGATAAACTCGAGAAGTCTTATGGTAAAGGGGTAGTCATGAGAATGGATGATGAAAACATTGTAAAGATAGATTCTATATCTACGGGTTCTCTTGGTTTAGATATAGGTTTAGGAATTGGTGGTTTCCCAAAAGGAAGAGTAGTAGAAATATATGGGCCGGAGTCATCAGGTAAAACTACTCTTGCCATGCATTGTATTGCTGAAGCTCAGAAAAAAGGTGGAATATGTGCGTTTATAGATGCAGAACACGCATTTGATAAGTTTTACGGAGAAAAAATTGGTATTAATACAAACGAACTTCTTATCTCTCAACCGGATGATGGAGAGCAAGCATTAGAAATAGCAGATAACTTGATTCGTTCGGGTGCTATTGATGTTATTGTAATTGATTCTGTTGCTGCCTTGGTGCCACGTGCCGAATTAGAAGGAGACATGGGAGATTCTAAAATGGGTCTTCATGCTAGGTTAATGTCTCAAGCTTTACGTAAGCTTACTGGTACGATTAACAAAACGGGTTGTATCTGTATATTCATTAACCAACTTCGTGAGAAAATTGGTGTTATGTTTGGCAATCCTGAAACTACCACGGGTGGTAACGCTCTTAAATTTTACGCTTCTGTACGTATAGACATACGTAGAATTGGAAGTATTAAGGATGGTGTAGATATCATAGGAAACAGAGTAAAAGTAAAGGTTGCTAAGAATAAGGTAGCTCCTCCGTTCCGTGTAGTAGAGTTTGATATTATGTATGGTCAAGGTATCTCAAAAGTAGGAGAGGTGATAGACCTAGGTGTAGAAAACAATGTGATACAAAAAAGTGGTAGCTGGTTTAGCTATGGCGAGACTAGACTAGGACAAGGTAGAGACTCTGTAAAGCAAATATTATTAGACAATCCTGAAATGATGGATGAAATGGAAGCGAAGATATTTGATATCATAAATGGAGTAGATACTCCTGAAGTAGAACAAACGGCTGCAGAGTAAGGCATCGGATTCATACAAATTAAAAAACGGCTCTATTGCATTTGCAATAGAGCCGTTTTCTGTCTACGTCTTTTTACTTAGAATGCTATACCAACTTGTATGGAGGTATTGGAATTAATAGCTCGGCTAAGAAAATTATCACAATTGGCGTCATCGCATCTATACTGAGGAGATACAAATATGCCGGTACTTCCTTCCACAAAAATGGAGAAGTCATTCTTAGTAGGATTAGGATGAAATGATATACGCATTATTGGGCTTATACTACCACCTATAGCTTTATCTGTTGCAATGGAGTCGAGTATTTTATCAAATCGCTCTTCTTGGCGAGATAAGAAATGAGCTCCTAGCCTTACACCTCCAGCTATGGTATAGTGTTCATTGGTTAAAACTCTATTCTTTATGATATATACACCTAGGCTATTGATATTATATGTTTTACGAATATTGCTATTCACTAAAGAGTCCGTTCCAGCACAACGGTTGTACCAACCATCTTGTACCAAAGAGTCGAAGTAGCGAAAATTGGCATTCCCATTTATTTTCTTTTTTAGTGTTGAGCTATATTGTAACCCCCAAGATACTTTGTTTTCAAATTGCCAACCGAAAGATAGGGTAGTGGCTAGTTGTGAAGAAAATACGGCTTCTGATGTACTCGTGAACCCGGTTTGTAATCCAAACCTTACTTGTGCGTTGGACGAAACAAATGAAAGTAGTACGACAAGAATAATAGGAAACCTCACGCAACTTATTAGTGGTTATCTTTTGCCTAGGTAGTTGC
>CAWVTO010000278.1:0-2246 GCA_963932895.1 uncultured bacterium | reverse complement strand
ACCACTCATGCGTATTTCTGCAGAAGTTTGACTGGCACCCATAACGAGTGCAGGTATGTTGGGTGTTAGAATCAGGTCTTCTCCCGCAGTTTGGTCAAACAATTTGGTTCCTGCTTTATTAAATTGTTGTCCAACCATAAACCATTCTTTTTTACGCTTGTCTTCTTCGTCATAGCTATTGTAGTGGTCTTCTACCGCTGCAAAGCCATTCCAAGGACCTACAGCCATCCCAAAGGTAGCATCGCTTAGGTAATGCAGCGTACGCATGTGAAGTCTAAATCCTTGTGCCTCCACTTCATCAAAAACGATGGTAAAAATATTTTCAGGTACATTTACATTATTGGCTGCAAATGGTGCAGTAACAGTATTGTCTAGTGAATATATACCTAAACCGATTACGCTATCACACATTGCTTCGGCTTTGGCGTAGTTTGCCGTTCCAGTGTATACTTCTGCATTGATGTATAGTTTGGCTAAAAGGGTATATGCCATTCCTCTTGATACTGCAAATTTATTGGTACTGACGGGTAGCAATGAAGCAGATGCTGTTAGGTCTTCTATTAGAAAATCATAAATTTCTGATCGAGATACTTTCTCAGGAAAACCAGGGGCATTACTGAACGAAGTAACCAATGGGATATCTCCAAAATTATCCATCATCAAATACATGAAAAAAGCTCTTAATGTTTTTGTTTTTGCTATAGATTTATCAATGATTGGATCTCCAGCTTTTGGTGATAGTTCATCAAGCACTTTATTAGACTCTCTTATGCCATCATCTATTTGGCTCCACATAGAGTTTACAGCATCTACGTCGTTGGTCCATTCGTGTGTATGGAGTACTTTCCATTTCCCGCCATCGTTCCAGTCTGTTCCTCTTACGGGGAATACTATCTCATCACTACTTACCTCTTGTGCCCAATACCACCATCCAGCATCATCAATTAGATCTCTTAATTCGGTGTAAGGAGGATATAAGATATTACTATCCTTGGTGTCATATAGTTTGTCATCAAATTTGGTACATGATGATACCACGCTAATAATTGCTAGTATTAATAATCCTTTTTTCATTTGTTCCTTCTCTTAAAATGTTGCGTTTAAACCGATGGTTATACTCTGTGTTCTAGGGTATACATCGTATTGGTCTCTACCAAATTCAGTTCCACTAAAGTTAAGCTCAGGGTCAAGACCCGAGTATTTGGTCCACATCCAAAGATTTGTACTGTTTAAAAAGACACGTAGATTATTCACTCTACTCTCTTTTTTGAAAGGGATGTTATATCCTACAGATATGTTATCTAGTTTAATAAAGTCCCCATCTTCGAGGTAAAAGGTGCTAATAGTTGGGTCACTCGTTATTTTCGCGTTTTCCCCTTCCAGAGCGGTGCTCAGTACATTAAGGTTAGGAGCGTCAGATGGATTGCTAAATACCATTCGCGTGACATTGTAGATTTGATGACCAAATATCCCACGTAAACTAAAGCTTGCGTCAAAACCTTTATAAATTTGAAAGTAATTTGACCAACCGATAATTACATCTGGTTGAGCACTTCCGGCAAATTGTCGTTGTGCTTTGCTGATGTCTCTAGTCACACCTCCAGATTCTGTTTCGAAGAGGAACTTACCGTCACTCGAGAAACCTGCAAATACAGGTAAGAAGAATGAGCCTAATTCTTGACCTGGTAGAATTACTTGTGTAAAGTTATCTCCACCTACAAGCCCTCTTCCAGACACATATAGTCTCTTTAGTCCTTGTGAGTTAGATTCTATATTACCAAGAGAAATGGTCTCTTGTACGTTTCTAGATGCTGCTATAGACGATTTCCAAGAGAAGTTTTTAGTATCAAAAATGACGCTGTTGAGTGTCAACTCAAGGCCATTGTTTCTTATTTCACCTGCATTTTCATATTTTTTGGAAGCAATATTTGGAGGTACGGGTACTGCTACTTCTACTACTAGGTTGTCCGTAGTTTTACTATACACTTCTAAGGATCCACTGATTCTGTTGTTGAGGATTCCGAAATCAACACCTATATTAATCTCTCTTACTTCTTCCCAAGCTAGATTTGGATTTGGGATATTGCCCGTATTGTTATTCCAAATTACAATGGTTTCTCCTGTCTCTGGGTCTAGACCCAGCGAAGTAGGAGAGTACTTCACTCTATCGATACCACTCGGGATATCTGCATTACCCGTTAGACCATAACTTACTCTTAGCTTTAAATCAGATATTTTTTGAGCAT
>CAWVTO010000277.1:0-2256 GCA_963932895.1 uncultured bacterium | reverse complement strand
CCAACACCTGCTATTGCCATAGGCAACAGGATAGGACCCATACCATCAAATGCGTCAACAGCACCGTTGTCTCTTATTACATAGTTTCCAAGAACCATAGCTGCAAGTACTGTAGCTACGTACGAACCAAATAAATCGGCTCCCATACCTGCTACGTCTCCTACATTGTCTCCTACGTTATCTGCTATAGTAGCAGGGTTACGAGGATCATCCTCAGGAATACCAGCTTCTACTTTACCTACTAAGTCAGCACCTACATCGGCAGCTTTGGTGTATATACCACCACCTACACGAGCAAATAGTGCAATAGACTCCGCTCCAAGAGAAAATCCTGCTAAGGTTTCCAGTACTATCGTCATTTTGTCTGTAGAGAATGCTTCTCCAGCATCCATAAACAGGTTGTAAAATACAATGAAGAATGCGGTAAGGCCTAAAACAGCTAAACCTGCAACACCAAGACCCATTACTGTTCCACCACCAAAAGACACTTTAAGTGCTTGTGGTAAACTTGTTCTAGCGGCTTGCGTCGTTCTAACATTGGTTTGTGTTGCTATTTTCATACCCATATTTCCAGCAAATGCTGAGAATAGTGCTCCGAAAATAAATGCTACTACTATAAGGTAGCTGGTAGTCTCTACAAAGTATGCTACACCAGTGAGTGCGATACTTACACCTATTACGAAATAGGTAAGTAACTTATATTCTGCGTTGAGGAAGGCAAGTGCACCCTCATAAATGTGGTCAGCAATTTCTTTCATTTTGCCGTCTCCAGCATCTTGTTTCATTACCCAACTTTTTTTAACTACCATATACAGTAGACCAATTATGGCCGCCACTATCGGCATGTAAATCATCATTTTTTGCATGAGTTGTTTTATTTTATTTTCTAGTTGTTTGTATTAAAGCCTGCGAAGGTAAAATTTATAGACTAAAAGGGGCAACTTAGACGATATTTCTTAGTCGCAGATACTTATTAATGATGTAAAATGTAGTTAATATGTAGGTTAACTACATTGCAATGGCTGTAGAATGTTATTTGTAATGTAGTGTTATTCCATGTAAAATGGTCAATTACAGTAACAAAAAAACGTGTGGTAGCGTAAGTTGTTTATTCCAAAACATACTGCGTTTGTAACGCGGTAAAAAACTTACTTTTGCAACTGAATGGAGAACATCCGAAATTTTTGTATAATAGCCCATATTGACCACGGTAAAAGTACCTTGGCAGACCGTTTGTTACAGACCACTGGTACCGTGAGTGATCGTGATATGAAAGAGCAAACGCTTGATGATATGGACATAGAACGTGAGCGTGGTATTACCATAAAATCGCATGCCATCCAGATGAAATACAAACGGGACGGTATTGAATATACACTCAATCTTATTGACACTCCCGGTCACGTAGATTTTAGCTACGAGGTGAGTAGAAGTATAGCTGCTTGCGAAGGAGCTCTACTCATTGTAGACGCGGCTCAAGGCATACAAGCACAAACCATATCTAATCTCTACCTAGCCCTAGATCACGAATTAGAGATCATTCCTGTACTCAACAAAATGGACCTGCCAGGTGCAGAACCAGAGGATGTAAAAGACCAAATAGAAGAATTAATACTGTGCGATAGAGATGGAATAATACCAGCCAGTGGTAAAACTGGGATGGGTGTTCTTGACATATTGAACGCAGTAATAGATAGAGTTCCCCCACCAAAAGGAAATCCTAAAGCGGCATTAAAAGCGTTAATATTTGATTCCGTATTTAATCCATTCAGAGGAATAATCGCCTACTACCGTATTATTGACGGAGAACTAAATAAGCGTGATCAAATCAAGTTTATGAATACGGGCAAGTCTTACTACGCTGAGGAAATTGGTGTTCTGAAACTAAAGCCTGAGATACGCCAAACAGTGAAAACAGGTGATGTAGGCTATATTATATGCAGTATAAAAGAAGCCAAAGAGGTAAAGGTAGGTGACACCATTACCATCACTCAAAACCCTACGGAGATAGCTATAGATGGTTTTGAAGATGTGAAACCAATGGTATTTGCGGGTATTTTTCCTGTAGATACAGAAGATTTTGAGGAGTTGAGAGACTCCATGGCTAAGCTTCAGTTGAACGACGCTAGTCTCGTTTTTGAACCAGAGAGTTCTGCAGCACTTGGTTTTGGTTTCCGTTGTGGGTTCTTAGGAATGCTTCACATGGAGATTATACAAGAGCGACTGGAGCGAGAGTTTGGTATGACGGTAATTACT
>CAWVTO010000276.1:0-2259 GCA_963932895.1 uncultured bacterium | reverse complement strand
ATCACCAGCAGCTTCTTTGGTGGCGGTAATGTATCCTATAGGTGCGTCAAACCACACATACATTACTTTGCCGTCTGCTCCTTCTACCGGCACATTTACTCCCCAGTCTAGGTCGCGGGTCATAGCACGAGGTTTCAGACCTTCTTGCAGCCAGCTATTGCACTGACCGTAAACGCTTGATTTCCAGCTATCCTTCTTTGTTGCAACCCATTTGTCCAAAAATTCAGATTGAATATTGTCTAAGGGCAAGTACCAGTTTTTGGTTTCCTTTAGTACAGGAGTATTGCCTGTAAGTGCAGATTTTGCATTGATTAACTCTTGTGGACTACTGGTTCTGCCGCAGCTTTCACACTGATCTCCATAGGCATTCTCGTAGCTGCAATTGGGACATGTTCCCACTATGTATCGGTCCGCTAAAAACTGATTGGCTTCTTCGTCATACAGCTGTTCTGTTACCTCTTCTTTAAAAACCCCTTTATCATATAAGGTTTTGAAAAATGCTTGAGCAGTTTCATGATGAAGCGTATTGGTAGTTCGGCTAAAGGTATCAAAGTTGATACCGAAATTTTTTAGACCCTTCGATATAATTTCGTAATTCTCGTCTACTACTTGCTGTGGCGTTTTGTTTTCTTTTTTTGCTTTCAGGGTAATAGGAACTCCATGTTCGTCTGTACCACATACAAAAAGCACTTCTTTGCCCTGCATTCTAAGGTATCTATTGTAGATATCTGAAGGTAAGAAACAACCCGCAAGGTGGCCTATATGAACTGGGCCGTTTGCATACGGAAGTGCACAGGTGATAAGATGTCTTTTTGCCATTGGAGCAAAGGTAAGATAAGCCTAAGAATTTTGGGCTTTGGACTTTCTATTTTGAATTCGAGTAAGAATAGGATGCAATAGTACGGCCAACAGAATAATGGACGTGCCCACGTAAAAATGAACATTAAGTTGTGCATCTTCATTTAAAATCCAGATAGCCAGTAGGATACCGTATACTGGTTCTAGGTTAATGCTCAGGTTGGATATGAATGCAGAAATCACCTTGAGAGCGTCTAGAGCAAGAGCAAATGCCAGACTTGTACACAATAGTCCTAGAACAATGAGCCACCACCAATCATTTCCGGTAGGGAGCCATTGAGGTTGCGGAAAAATGGATTGAAGTAAAGGATAACATATGGAGATAAAAACGAAACCCGCACTGAGCTCTATAGTACTAACAGACAAAGTGTTTTGCCCGGTGATATACTTTTTGTTGAGTGTAGAAAACAAAGAAGCCAGGAAGGCAGAAATGATTCCGATCACGATGGCCCAGTAATACGCTTCACCTACTCCACTCAGGAAATAGATGCCTACTATTACAAGGAGGCCAAGGAGTAATTCTATCCATTTGAACTTAGACTTTGTAATAAGCGGCTCTAGTATCGATGTAAATAACGAGGAGGTTGCGAGACAAGATAAGGTCACTGAGGCACTATTGCCCACCTTTATGCTACCGTAAAATGTAAGCCAGTGTAGAGCGACCAATACACCTATACCCGTAAAGATGAAAAAATTGGACTTTTTGATGGATCGTACACCCTTTAGCACTCCTGGAATAAAAATAAGACCTACAACGGCTATCCACAAGCGATTCCATACCAAGGCGGTTTGTTCTAGCGTTATCAGTTTACCAAGAATAGCGGTAAACCCAAAGAGAAATACAGCTATATGTAGCTGTAGGTACGCTTTTTGTTTAGTATTAGGTGTTGCCAAGATGGCGACAATATTAATTTAAAACTACAAATCGAAATGAAAAAATTATGGCAGACCATAGCACTAATTAGAAGAGCTCTCGGAAGCAAGAAATCAAAAACTTCTGCAACTACATGGAAAGAAGACCTTTCGGACGTGCAAAAAATGATTTCATCGGTATTCAAAGGGACGTTTAAAATCAAGAAAAGAAATATACTTATAATCCTGGGTGGGTTAGTCTATGTGCTCAGCCCAATGGACTTTTTACCTGAGGCATTGCTAGGTCCTGTAGGTTTGGCAGATGACGCAGCTATACTCATTTTTGTATACAAGAGGATAACTGGTGAATTAGAAAGATTTAGAAATGAATCTAAATTGGAAGATGTGGAGGTAATTTCGTAGTCTAGATGAAAAACAAAAAAGAACTCAACGAACTTTTTGACGAAAACGGAAATCTGATAAGCCCGCAACTTCCAGATCACATAAAAAATTATATGATTGATATAGATGGAACCGTGACCGAAGATG
>CAWVTO010000275.1:0-2274 GCA_963932895.1 uncultured bacterium | reverse complement strand
CTATCACGGTCGTATTACTGGGTATCTCTCCTTTTATAAAACAACCTGCTCCTATGGTCACATTGTCGCCTATGGTAGTGCCTGCTACTATACTCACATTGGCACCTATCCATACATTATTGCCTATGGTTATTCCTTTGGTGTGGCTTTTTTTACGGTGGTCGTACTTGTAGTGATTGGTGGTGGTCAGTATAGTGTTCTGTCCTATGTTTACATTGTTGCCCAGTTTTAGGCCGCCAGATGCATTTATGTAGATGCCCGGATTGTCACCAGGGTCGCAGCAGATGCCCTTTTCTATATTGGGCCAGTCTACTAGTTTACTGCGAAAATCTACAGGCCAAGGTACGTTGCCATTGATACGCAATATTTTTTGTGCCCAAAAGTATTGTCTCAGGACTTGATAGCCTTTCATATAGCCTGTGCGTGGTCGCTTGTAGTGTGGCCACAACCATTTTACTACATGACGCAATATGGAGTCGTCTATGGACTCTGCTATTTTTTTTAGTATGCTCGACAAAATTTGTGTGCGAAGTTAAAATCCTTCTCGTATACCAAAACCTATATAGATAAGTATAGCGGTGATGGCTATTGCAAATATGGTCTTTGGGATTAAGTTTTTGCCAAATAGCAGAAAGAAATAATTGAGTATACCAATACGTAATACGGCACCTACTAGGGTAAACCACGCCAAAGCAACTCTGGCCGAGCCTCCTAGCGTAAATCCCAAGTACAAAGCGGTGGTTGTGGCTACGAGAAAAAAAGCGTTGTAGCCTAACTGCACTTTGAGCTTGTCATAGGTTGCAAATGCACTGCTAAACGTGCTGGTCATGAACATGGCAAAGTAAAATAGAATGGTAATCTGGATGTATACTCCGGCCTCTTCCCATTTTTCTCCTAAGATAAATGGAGCAATTTTATCTCCCCACACAGCCAATACGCATACCGGTATCACTGCTGCTACAAACATTATATTGACTAGCTCGTGAGCCATTTGCGAAGCAGATTCTTTCTCTTTTTTTAAGCGTGCAATGCGTTCAAAAAATACCTGACCCAGTGCCATCGCTAGCATACTCATAGGGAGGTAAGATAGTTTATACGCATTAGCAAAGTGCCCTGTACTTTCTTGGCCAGCAAAAATGGTAAGCATAAAAACCGGCATACTCAATGCCAACAAATTGAGCAATGCCGCTGGTGAACTGAATAGCGGAAAAGACTTATAGGTTTTGGCAACGGCACGCAAATTGTCTTGGGTGAAATCGGCTATTCGTAACGGTAATTTATAGGCGATATGTACGAAAGCAAGTACTTGCGAGAGTATCTGACCTATAAGCAATCCATTTCCTTTGATAAGGTTTGCCAAGGGGTGGAGCAACTTGTAGCCCGTTCCGCTCAGCGAATAGAGTACTCTATTGCTCGATATGCGGTTGTATTCCTTGCTGCGGTTTCGCCACATCATGAGTGTTTCCGTACTGCTCATTATCCATATCGTAAACGGAAGAGCATAGAGTATACTGGAATTCTCAAAATTGAAAATTGGGGCAATCCACGCATTGAAAATCAGGATGATCAAGAATAGTAGGATGCTAATGAAGGTGTTGAGAAACAAACTTAACCGAACAAGGTCTTTGGCGGTATCTGAATTATTTTCTACAACAATGGCCGTTTCGTACCGCAAGCCGGCTACTACAGCAAACACTCCTGCCAGTTTCATGAATGTTTCTACCGTACCAAAATCTTCGGGTTCATACAGTCTGCCCAAAGCAGCGAGTGCCGCAAGACCAATAAGTTGTGCCACTACAGAGCCACTAAATAGCTTGCCTGCATTTTTTAAGAAATCAGATTGTATCAGATTCAAGGCTGCAAAAGAAAGGATTTTCTTCTTGGTTCGGTCGTATATGAGCAAGTGTTGACACAGACGCGGGAGTGAGCCTTACGGGTTAGAACCATTTTTGAAGTACCATGAATAAATGTATTAACTCATTTATTGCCGTTTTTAGTATAGTTTTATCCTTTTGAGGAGCATCCTTATGCTATAGCAGAAACCGCTACCCGCTAGGGCTCATTTTGTCTTAAGCTGTAACGCAGCACCTATAGCTACTGTAGAATGCTCACCTCCAAGGGAAGAAGCCAAAAAGAATACGCATGGCAGTATTAAAAAAAAGACGAAGTACAATTCCGATCATTACCGAAAACGTACATTTGCACTTCAATTAGAATAGTATGTCCGAAGAACATTTTAAAAACGTAATTTCTCACGCCAAAGAGTATGGCTTT
>CAWVTO010000274.1:0-2287 GCA_963932895.1 uncultured bacterium | reverse complement strand
ATTTGCCCCAATGAAATATGGTCTTCTTCTCTTACTCTTTTTAGCTGCTTGCAGCCAAAAAAAACAAGGTCCTAACAAGTTTAGTGATGCTAAACTCATCAACATATACGAACTGCAAGATCGGAGAGACACGAAAACTCTTTTGCCCTTTTTAAAAGCAAAGAAGGAAAACCACCGTATAGCTGCAGCAATGGCCTTTGCGAGCATACAAGACACCATAGCTATACCCTATCTTAACCAAATGCTACAGATAGACCAAGATCCCATGCCACGTAGAGCCGCTGCGTATGCACTCGGGCAGATTGCTAGCACTAAAGCACTGGGCATTCTTACGGCTGCATTTGATCAAGAACTATTCCCGGCCAACAGACCCTACGTAATGGAAGCAATAGGCAAATGTGGAGACTCTAGCACTATAGCCCTATTTGAAGGCGTAGAATACACCGATTCTGCCTTACAAATGGGATGGGCGTATGGTGTATTTAGATTGGGATTGAAAGGGTTTCGTTCCCAACCATTGAATATCCGAATGATGCATTTCTTAAATGATGATAACAAGGATTTGGCCATACTCGCGAGTCATTATGTCTATCGGAATTTGAGAGAGAGTAGCACTAGTGAATTAGTAGATTCGTTGGCTCGTACGGCAAAGTACGATGAGGTGAAAGAGAGGTTTGGGTTATTGAGGGAACAAGTCAAGATTGAAGGCTTAAAGTGGAGTCAATTTAATGATTTAAACAACTACCAAAAAATAGAGCTAATTAAGCATAAAGAGTCTTGGTCCTGGGATGAGTCACAGCAACTAAAAGGGTTAATTAACGATACCACAGTAAATATTGGTGTCCGTTGTTCAGCATTCACCAAAACATTTCCAAAGTCACACCCTGACAGCCAAGAATCATACATGAAGTATGCATTAACCTCTGGAGATATGGCTTTGCAAAGTTTAGCGGCTATAGAGCTTCAGAAGCTTTCTAAGAACCCTGATTATTGGCACAATGATCAATTTAGTTCTATTAGCACTTTAAACCTACAACCTCTTTTACAAAAAATTAAATCTCAACTCAAACTTCCGCAACAAGCAGAAACCTATATAGATATTTGCAAGGCAATAGAAGCTCTAGGTGGCGAAAAGTTTCTCGGATATCAACCGGCATACAATCACCCAATTGATTGGGAATTTGTAAAGACCATTCCAAAAGATCAGCAAGTACTACTTACAACCAACAAGGGCGATATCACACTACAGCTCTTCGTAGAAGATGCTCCAGGTACAGTAGTCAATTTCCTTCACCTTATCGACTCGGGTTTCTACGATGGGAAGTACTTTCATAGAGTAGTGCCGCAGTTTGTAATACAAGGCGGCTGCCCGCGTGGCGATGGATGGGGAAGCCAAGAGTGGAGCCAGCGTAGTGAGTTTAGCAACTACCAACGTTACGAAACGGGTACTGTAGGCATAGCATCTGCCGGCAAAGACACCGAAGGCGTACAGTTTTTTATCTCCCACTGCCCTACCCCACATTTGGATGGCAGGTATACCATTTTTGCTAGAGTCATAAGCGGCATGGATGTAGTAAATAAGATAGAAGTAGGTGATAAAATGGTGAAGGTCAAGAGGCTTTAGTTCTTTTGTCCTCCTTCGGCACTTTCTCCTATCGTCGAAAACTCAGGAGGACAAGGCTTCTATAATCCCCCCTTATTCATTTGGGCAAGTTGTCATCCCGAGTGATTTATTACGGAGAGCAAAAAAAATGTATAAAAGAAGGACAAGGTTTCTATAATCCCCCTTATTCATTTGAGCAAGTTGTCATCCCGAGTGATTTATTACGGAGAGCAACGAAGTGAAAAATTGTATCGAAGGATGAACAACAACTTACTACCTTTGTTCCACTAACAACAATGCTTCTCAAACTCGCTTGGCGGAATATTTTCAGAAATAAACGTAGAAGTTTAATCACCGTTTCATCTATCATTTTTGCTGTATTATTTGCCGTATTTATGCGTAGTCTGCAGTATGGAGCCTACGGCAATATGCTCAAGAATATTGTAAGTAGCTACATGGGTTATGTACAGATTCATAGCAAAGGATTCTGGGAAGAAAAGACACTAGACAACAGCTTTTCACTAAGCGAAATCGACCAACTTAAAAACCAAGAAGGCATCAGCTATCTCAGTCCTCGCATTGAGGGATTTGCACTTATAAGTTTCGGTGAAACGTCCAAACCCGTAGCCATACTGGGATTAGATCCTGCCTTAGAGAAGGAACACATAAAACTGGACCAAAAAG
>CAWVTO010000273.1:0-2287 GCA_963932895.1 uncultured bacterium | reverse complement strand
AAGGACGGGAACAAATTGCCGTAGAAAAAAGTGGTGCCACCCAGCGGGACCTTTAGCATGCAATATGTGACACTAGGGAAATATCTCATGGTTTCTGAACTACTTCACCAGCAGCAGTAAAACTAATATAAAACTTGGGATTTACAAGAATTCAAACTAAATACATATAAATCCACATAATTAATTGTTCTTTAAGTGATTTCGCCAACTTTCTAGCATTGTTTCTTTGAGTACTCTAGGAAATTTTATTTGAGCACCCTCCTTACCATTTATTCGCAACCAATCGTGAAATTTATGGGTAGGCAGTAGATTTATTTTGATCGCTTTCAACGCTGCAGAACGCTCTACACGGTAGTCATCATTCAATACCTTGAGCGTCATATCTAGTTTATAGCGAATTTCGTCTTCCCTTCCTTTTAGTCTATCATCGTCACAAGCGATGAACCACTCGTGGGCGAAAAACCCTTGATAGGGAACACCACATACCGTAAATTCTTCAAAAGGTACATCGTACTCATTGCTCAACAGTTCTATTGCCTTATTCATATTATCTACAGAAAGATGCTCGCCACATAACGACAAAAAATGCTTGGTTCTTCCCGTAATTTTAATCTCGCACCTATCCAGATTTGTAAATCGTATCACATCGCCTATCAGATATCGCCACGTTCCGCTGCACGTAGAAATAAGCAAAGCGTACTCATCCTTGTCATTGACCTCACTGAGTGTAAGTGCTTTTGCTCCCGGTTTTAATTCGCCATTTTCGGTAAAGTTGGCACCCACAAAAGGAACAAACTCATAGTAAATGCCATTTCGGATAAGCAGACGCATTCCTCCTTCACTGTCAATCCTAGTTTGGTAAGCAATAAAACCCTCTGACGCCAGGTACGTTTCAAAGTATTTAATTGGTCTACCCATAAGGCCCTCTAGTGATTTTCGATAAGGACCCAGAGCAACACCGCCATGAATATATGCTTCAAAATGCGGCCATATATCGTGGATATTATCCAACCCATATCGATCTATAATGCTCTCCATCAACAGCTTAACCCATGCCGGAACTCCTGCAACCATGCCTACATCCCAGTCCTTAGCCTCATCTGTTATTTTTTCTATTTTTTCTGTCCAGTTTTTCTCCTTTCGTATGTGAATGCCCGGTTTAGAAAGCCTTTGGAACAAGATAGGGACAGAACCCGTAGTTATACCACTTAGGTCTCCACTGTAATACATACCATTATACTCTAGCTGCGTACTGCCGCCGATCATGAGCCACTTTTTAGCTATGTGGTCTTTGGGCACATCTGTTTGTATTATACTCAGTACTTGCCTTAAACTGGCCCGTTTGATATGCTTGAGCATCTGGTCACTTACGGGAATATACTTACTACTACCGTCTGATGTGCCAGAGCTTACCGCGTAATTTGTTATTAATCCTGGCCAAGTTACGTTCTCTTCTCCTGCTCTACCTCTTGTCCACCAAGGCAACATGTTTAGGTAGTCACCCATCCTCGTGCTATTCTGATAGTCAGATAGTAAAGTATCGCTTCCTACAATCTGATTGAACTTATGTTGTTGCCCAAAAGAAGTGCCTTGAGCTTTATCTAAAAGCTTAGAAAGGGTCTTTTTTTGAATTTGCTCCCCTTGCTCAATATTAACTTTTAAAAAAACTCCACGGTTTTTGGTTTCTGTGAGTAATCTTTGCAAAAACGATGACATCAAACAAAGCAAAGCAATGGCACACTCAAATGCAAGTATTTAATCGTGAAATTGTAGAATGGTAAAAGCATGAATAGGTATCAACGTTAAAAATCAATATGAGCGAACTAAAAGAAGAAACGATAAAAGATAAGTGGTTTAAGATACGAGAGCTGTTTGAAAAACGCTTTAATAAAACCCCTGACCTCAGTGCCATACTCTATGTTATTGGAATGCGAGAGTTGGGCAAACACCAAGAAAAATTCAAAAAAGAGGAAAAAGTGCAACTCATGCACATCGCTACTTGTAGAATACTTAGCACTTCTGGACACTACAAACTAGTAGGGAAAGACGAAGACGACTGGCCTGTATGGGAGCTGGTAGAAAAACTACCCAATCAAGATATGATGGAGCAAGAGATGTACATGAGGCATCATATTGTCAATTATTTTGAAGAAGAAGAGTTGATATAGGCAAACTCCAGGTTAAAGAATAAATAAAGATCTCCAATTAAAGTGTCCGTACGGCTCTGTCCCCGGTTGATTCCTTGAATGATCTTTCCTACAGGATTGCCTCCAATCACGGCACTTAC
>CAWVTO010000272.1:0-2307 GCA_963932895.1 uncultured bacterium | reverse complement strand
AGGACATCTAGACAGTACGAAAGGAGTTGTAGACGGAATGCAACTACTAGTGCATTTTGATAAACTGGGAGACACTTCTTACTTTGAAAAAAGTAAAAGTAGCATCCCTTATGCAAGTCACTTTCGCAGGAAATCGTTTAATGATACTACAAACTTTGCACAAAACGGAATCACCTCTAAAAAGATAGGCGACACAACGACTTATTACTACTCACCAAAAAATATTCTTATTGGCAGATCAATAAATGGAAAACAAACTGGGAAGTGGATATGGAATACAAATACTGTAACAGCAGTAACTTCATATAAAGAGGGAGTTCCAGTTGGCACGCACACTTCTTTTTACCCAAGTGGTCAAGTTATGGCTATTAAATCATTTGATTCTTTTGGTGAAAAAGATGGTCCGCATGTTGTCTTTTATGAGAATGGTGATACTGCATCCTATCAAGAGTTTGTGAATGGAGGTGAAGAAGAACCAAATGAATCCTACTATCCCAACAGAGGACAACAAGCTCGTTATTATGACCGGTCCAAAAAAGCAGAATTTATAGATGGTGAAAAGCAACTCCAGTTATTTATAGACAATCACATAGAATATCCAGCCGAGGCACTTAAAGCACAGAAACAAGGAGTAGTACAAGTAGTATTTGTCGTAAATCCTATTGGAGAGATTGAAAATTTAGAAACTCTAGGTAACCCAGATGGATATTTATTGCTTGAGGCAATGAGAGTCGTCAAATCTACATCCCTACTCTGGCAACCGGCAATACAAGATGGTTTCCCAGTAGATATGAGAATGAGAATACCTATTAACTTTAAGATATACTAATCTCATCTTCAACTTTTCACTCCTTACTCTTCACTAGTCACTGCAAATCCATAGATTTGCATACAATGAAGTATCCAAGACTGAATAAGCATATTTTTATAGAAAACAGAAAGCGTTTTGTGGCCGAAATGGAGCCGAACAGTATCGCTATTTTCCATAGCAACTACCAGTACAGTTGGAATGGAGATGCCGTTTTCAAATTCAAACAAAATTCAGATATCTTTTGGGCTAGCGGTATAGATCAAGAAGATAGTGTACTCGTACTTTTCCCAGATTGCCCTATTCCTGCGTACAGAGAATGTCTTTTCTTGGTAGAAACCAATGAAAAAATTGCCGTATGGGACGGATACAAATACACCAAAGAAGATGCTACTGCTACCAGCGGTGTGGCTTCCGTTTTTTGGAACAATGACTACATGCAGCAACTTCGCCAAGTCATCAATATGGCAAACAATGTTTATTTGCCACTGAACGAAAACGATAGATTTAACCCAAAATCACCTACCAAAGCCATAGACTTTGCTAAGGAAATGATGGGTCTATACCCCATGCACAACTACAAGCGTGCTGGCAAAATACTGAATAAACTTCGTGGCACTAAAACTGAGCTAGAGTTAGAAGTAATGCGTGAAGCTGTGCAGATATCTAAAAAAGGATTGCTACGTATACTAGAAACAACCAAACCAGGCATGGGCGAGTACGAAATAGAAGCCAACCTTGCACATACATTCTTAAGCAATAGAGCTAGCGGATTCAGTTTTGAACCCATAGTGGCTGCCGGAAAAAATGCATGTACGCTCCACTATATAGAGAATAAAGACGAAGTAAAAAATGGAGATCTTATCTTGGTAGACTGCGGTGTAGACTACGCCAACTATGCCAGTGATATGACCAGATGCCTCCCTGCTAATGGTACATTCTCTCCTCGTCAGAAGGATGTATATAACGCAACATTGCGTGTAATGAAAGCTGCTCGTGCTAAGCTAGTACCGGGCACTATGCTCATGGAATACCAAAAAGAAGTAGAACTTATAATGCAAGAAGAGCTCATAGGATTGGGACTACTTACAGATGAAGACATCAAAAATCAAGATCCCGCTTGGCCTGCTCTTAAGAAATACTTTATGCATGGCACCAGTCATTTCTTAGGGATAGACGTACATGATAGCGGCATGCGATATGAACCTATGCAAGCTGGAATGGTATTTAGCTGCGAGCCGGGAATCTACATAGCAGAAGAAGGCATTGGTGTACGTATAGAAAACCAAATACTCATCACCGAAAATGGTCCTGTTGATATGATGGACGAAGCAGGAATGCCCATAGAGGTGGAAGACATTGAGGCATTGATGGCAAAATCATAATAATATTTCATCCCTAACGAGTACCTACGGTGTATCCGATACAGCTTACCAATTCCCTACCGTTCCCACATACGTCCAATGCTCCGAGGTGCGTTTATATGTTAAAACCATTAA
>CAWVTO010000271.1:0-2380 GCA_963932895.1 uncultured bacterium | reverse complement strand
CAGGATTGTATACTCCTGCTGGTACCGTATTGGTGAATATTCCTTCTATGAGTTGTGCAAACTCCTCTTGGTGCGTGTAGGCTGCCCACATTTTGCCATTCCCAAAAGCAGATGCTACGTAATAGCGTGCTAATTTGCTCAAGGTTGCGTATACACCGCCTGTTTTGCTAAGGTATAGAGCGATACGGAGCGTACTCTTTTTACCTTGCTCCAAGTGGTCTGATGCTTTTTCCCAATCTACGCACAATTGTGCCATGAAATCTATACCAGAAGGAGATTCTTCTGTGAGCAAAGTATCCCCACTATCTCCATAGTAGCCCATGGCACTACCTTGTATAAAATGTTGAATAGGTACTTCGTTCTCGTTAATGGAATCCACCAAAAATTTAGTGCTAAGTATGCGTGAATCGCGTAGTTCTTTTTTACGTTTGGTTGTCCATCTGCCGCCTATAATGGAGCTGCCCGTTAGGTTGATGACGTAGACCGTATCCACAAAAGCCGTTAGATCTATGGTTTTAGTAGCAATATCCCAGTGATAAATACCCTTAGTCTTATCGGTAGGCTTTCTACTCAGTATTTTTATACCATATCCTTTGGTTTTTAAGTAGTTGCTAATTTCTGTACCTATTAGTCCTGAACCGCCCGCTATTAGTACGTTTTTCATTGTAAATGAAACGCTTGAAGATGTTAATAGTTTCATACTTAAGAAAAGGAGGTACTCATTGCTTTTCTTAAGACACTTACGGATAGACACTTTGTATCAGATCCTAAATTTTCAAATCCTTTTAATTAGTAAAAAAGACACACCTTTGTGGTGTGAACGGTACAACCTTACAGATACGTGGATACCATTGTGACGCTTATGGCCATGTGAATAATGCTCGCTACTTAGAGCTCCTAGAAGAGGCTAGGTGGACATTCCTAGAACCTGCTCTCAAGGAAAAATTTTTTGATACACGAAACCTTCTATTTGTTGTGGTCAACATAAATATATCCTACAAGAAGCCACTGGTCCCTACGCAAGTTGTGGACATAGAAATCACAGAAGTAACCTACAATAACAAGAGTATGGTGGTACGCCAAATTATTTCGGATAAACGTACTAGAGAGTTGGCTTCTGAGGCTATGGTGACTTTTGTGCTGCTCAATAGCCAGACAGGCAAGCCAGAGACTATTACTCCAGAGATAATAGCCAAGTTTGATGAATTAACAGAAATGAGAAATGATTAGTCGCATAGCACGGTGGTTGTTCGAAGATGTATGGGGGTGGAACATAACAGGGTCAATCCCTACCATACCCAAGTATCTAATCGTAGTAGCTCCACATACAAGCAATTGGGACTTTCTGATTGGCGTACTGTTTAGGAGATACACCAAGGGTTTTGATCCAAAATATTTAGCAAAAAAGGAACTTTTCGTATGGCCAATAGGTTACTTTTTTAGAGCATTGGGCGGTTTTCCTGTGGAACGAAGTAAGAACACCAATTTTGTAAATTCGTTGGTAAATGTATACTCTAAAGAAGAGAAATTTGTGACTACGATTACCCCGGAAGGTACACGAAATTATAGCCAAAAATGGAAGACAGGTTTCTACCATGTAGCCAAGAATGCAGATATTCCGATAGTACGTGTTGCTTTTGATTATGGTACCATGCAAGTGGTCTTTGATGAGCCGTATGTCATAACCAAAGGAGTAGAGGATACCGTAGATGAATTTAAACAGTATTTTAGTCAGTACACTGGAAAGAATCCTGAAAACGGTGTGAAATGGCCATAGTCAAGATCGGAATGCTTAACATATAAGCATTTTTCAATAATAAGTGGGATAGTTTGGAAAGAGATAGTGCCGCTAGTCAAAAGCCACGTATGATTATTGGTAGGGACAATCTTATCATTTGCCCTGCACCCGTACATCTGCACTTTGTCCAAATCAATGTGAACATTAATTGTGCTAAAGTTTTAATATTGCCCCATACAATAAAACGATGTGGTTTAGTTTTTCGACAAATTTTTTAATTTTCATTACTGCAGTAATACTCTATTTTTTTTACGATAAAGGCTTGGTTTCTGTATACTACAAAGCTTTTGTGGTATTCACAGGTATTGCTGCTCTCGTGGCTGGCTTTGGTCATTTGCCTGTTTTTGAGCCTTCTATGGGTCTAAACATACTCTACGTTAGTAGAGTGATTAATTTTATATCTGTTTATTGTTTCATACACGGTACTTTGCTGTCTTTCAATTATCTGCAACACAAAAATTACATGGGTATTCAAGTATCTGTATTTGTTGGTTTTGTGGTTTGGCTTACGGTGCACAATGTTTTTACTCCGGTTATCGTATACAGTATTTTAGGTTTAATAGTCGTCGGAGTTACGAGTTA
>CAWVTO010000270.1:0-2388 GCA_963932895.1 uncultured bacterium | reverse complement strand
TGCCAAACTGGCCTTATTAGCAGAAGCTAAGTTGCCGTACATATCTGTACTCACAGACCCTACTACAGGAGGAATCACAGCATCCTTTGCTATGTTGGGCGATATTAATATAGCAGAACCAAAGGCACTCATTGGTTTTGCCGGACCACGGGTAATTAAAGAGACCATTGGCAAAGACTTACCAGAGGGCTTTCAGCGTTCGGAGTTTTTGAAGGAAAAAGGCTTTGTCGATTTCATAGTAGACCGAAAAGATTTAAAACAAAAAATATCGGACGTCCTCCATATATTTGGCGTTCATAAAAGGGCAGCAAAAACAGCATCATAATTTATAACCACAATTAACAACTTAGAATAAAATGAACTTTCCAGAAAATTTAAAATACACCAAAGACCACGAGTGGGTATCCGTAGATGGAGATATAGCAACCGTAGGTGTTACTGATTTTGCACAAGGAGAACTTGGCGATATCGTATTTGTAGAGATAGAGACTGAAGGCGAATCTTTGGATAAAGATGAAGTATTTGGAACGATTGAAGCGGTTAAAACTGTTTCTGACCTTTTTATGCCCCTAAGTGGTGAGATTACTGAGATCAACGAAGGACTTGAAGATGCTCCAGAGAGTGTGAATGAGTCTCCATACGAAAACGGTTGGATGGTGAAAATAAAACTATCGAATACCGCTGAGGTAGATGACCTTATGGACGCTGCAGCTTACAAAGAGCTTACAGGCCAATAATACCTTTACAGTATAGGTGCACATCACCAAAGCACACATACCTGCTATTGGGTGGACGCTGTTTATAGCTTCATCCTGTTTGCTTCCTGCTGCTGCATTCAAGGATATTGAATTCACTCTCTTTGAGTTGGATAAACTGGTACACCTCATACTCTACTTTGCCTTTGTCATTTTATGGGCTCTCAGTATACCAGAAGATTTTTCCAAAGGACAAAAAACGAAACTGGCAGCTGTAAGCATAGGTTATGGTGTACTTATAGAGATACTCCAAAGTACAATGTCATTGGGCAGATCATACGATATGGATGATATCATAGCCAACACAGCAGGGTGTATACTGGGATTATTTTGCATTTCGTTTATTAAGCGAAAAATGCCATTGTTAAAAAATCGTTTACCTTTTCTACGGCATCTGTATTAAAGGATAAATATTTAGTTTAAATTTGAATTAAGAATAAACATGGAAGTAAAAAAGTATGCTAAGCCCGAAGTGAAGAACAAGCGTCTTGACTTCTTCTTACTTGGTCTCTCTATTGCTCTTGGTGTTACTCTTTTCGGTTTCACGTATACGATATACGATGCAAAAGTAGAAGAGCTCGAAAACATCATTATAGAAGAGGACCTTGTTGTAATGGAAAACACCGTACAAGAGAAAAAGCCACCACCGCCACCACCTCCACCAGAGATAGAAGTGGTAGAAGATGATGAAGAAATAGAAGAAGATCAGCCTGAGATAGAAGAAAATGAAATCGATCAGGATACGGAGATAGAGGCCTACGAGCAAGATGATGAAGAACCAGAAGAGACCAATGAGGTCTTCGAAATTTTCGACGTATCTGAGAAAGCAAGTTTTCGTGGAGGCGACGAAGGTCTTCAACGTTTTATTGCAGAAAACATAACCTATCCGCCAATGGCACTAGAGAATGATATGCAAGGCACGGTGAATGTGATGTTCGTAGTAGACAAAAACGGCAAAGTTAAGGACGTAGCTATTCTTGGCAGCACAAAAGGCTTTGGACTTGAAAAAGAAGCAATACGTGTTATCAAACTAACATCGGGACAGTGGTCTCCTGCCAAGCAACGTGACAAAGCAGTGAACATGCGATTTAGAATTCCGGTGAAATTCCAGATTTTCTAAACAAAAAAACACCTACAAAAAAAAGGTTCTGAGATTTCAGAACCTTTTTTTTGTGCCCTGCTCTAGTGCCTTACTCATCCAGTAATGCTGGAGGCAATTGCTTTTGCGTCTTCGCTCCCAGTTTCTTTAATTTTTCTGTTCTGCGTACTAAATTTCCGGAGCCAGTAGTCAGTTGGCTCAACGCCTTATCATATTCTAGCTGTGCCGCATCTATCCGTTTGCCTACCGTTTGCAGTGTGTCTACAAATCCTACAAACTTATCATACAGTGCCCCTCCCTGTCGGGCTATTTCGAGAGCATTCTTGTTTTGTAGGTCTTGTTTCCAGATGAAGGAAACCGTCTTTAGTGTAGCAAGCAGTGTATGGTTAGACACCAGCACAATGTTTTTGTTCAGTGCGTACTCAAAAAGTTCTGTATCCTCGGTCATAGCTAATCCGAGTGCGGCATCCATAGGCAAGTACATCAACACGTAGTCTGGAGAATTCACCCCTAGCAGTTCGGAGTAGTTTGTAT
>CAWVTO010000269.1:0-2400 GCA_963932895.1 uncultured bacterium | reverse complement strand
CCCGAATACCTAATAGCAGTATCCAATAAACTTCTAAAATCTATCTCAAAATCTGTCAGAGGTAATCCTTGATACTGATTATTCACCCCTATAAGTAAGGATACTAAATCATACTTATCATCTAAATCAGTTCTTTTGATTCCTCTCTGAAGGTCGTCTGTACGCCAGCCATTTTGGGCCACTATTTTTACAGATACTTCAGTAGCATCTACAGAAAACACACTGTCTGCTAACTGATTCGGAAAATTATCTGGAAACGCTATAGCAGTTCCAATAGTATAACTGTCTCCTAAGGCAAGGTAGGTTTTTGATCGTTTACTCATAGTAGGGATTTGTTCTGGTTTTATCTCAGTTGTAGAAGTACAACCCATGACGCCAAAAGCAAATAGCACCATTAGAATATGTTTACACATGGTTTCGAAGTTAGTCATTTAGAAAGTATTTAAAGATTAAGGAGTAAAAGCTATGTGTATATTCGTCTCACGAAACAACTGATATGACAGATTTAGATATTGCCCAAAGAGTAGAAATGCAGCATATTAACTCCATAGCTGCAAAACTAAGTATTGATCAAGATGACTTGGAACAATATGGTAAGTATAAGGCTAAACTACCTTTGCATCTAATAGATGAAGATAAAATTGCAAAAAGCAACCTAATTCTCGTAACTGCACTTACACCTACACCAGCTGGAGAGGGAAAGACAACTGTTTCTATTGGACTAAATGAGGGTCTGAACAAGATAGGCAAGAAGTCTGTAGTAGTGCTTCGTGAGCCATCACTGGGTCCAGTTTTTGGGATAAAAGGGGGAGCTGCTGGTGGTGGTCACTCGCAGGTGGTGCCTATGGAAGATATTAACCTTCACTTCACCGGAGATTTTGCGGCTATAGAAAAAGCAAACAACCTACTGAGTGCTCTTATAGATAACAATATACAAAGCAAGACGCGTAGTCTTGGCATAGATCCACGCACCATCATCTGGAAACGGGTGATTGATATGAATGATCGTGCACTACGTGACATCACCATCGGTCTGGGTGGTACCGGAAATGGTATTCCTCGTCAAGATGGATTTAACATCACAGCAGCTAGCGAGGTGATGGCGATACTTTGCATGGCTAAAAATATTGACGACTTAAAAACCAAATTGGGTAATATTTTCGTAGGGTATACGATGGACAGAAAACCCGTATATGCTCGTGACCTGAATGCAGAAAATGCCATGACTTTATTGCTCAAGGATGCTATAAAACCCAACCTAGTGCAAACACTAGAGCACAATCCAGCTATCATACACGGCGGCCCATTTGCCAATATAGCACAAGGAACAAATACCATAATAGCTACCAAAATGGGTATGAGTTTGTCTGACTACGTAGTAACAGAAGCAGGATTTGGTGCAGACCTTGGGGCAGAGAAATTTCTTGATATCAAATGTGGATACGCTGGACTAAAGCCAAAAGCAGTAGTGATCGTAGCTACCATTAGAGCCCTGCGTCACCACGGAGGTTCTCCAAAAGAGGAATACAATGATGCGAATCTAGATAGAGTAAAGGCGGGATTTACCAATCTAGAAAAGCACATAGAGAACATGGGTAAATTTGGATTGCAACGTGTAGTAGCCATCAATAACTTTTATACTGACTCCCAAGAAGAAATAGACTGGCTCATAGACAAGTGTGCGAGCATAGGTGTGAAAGCCGTGCTTAGCAAAGGATGGGCAGATGGCGGCAACGGAACCACAGATCTAGCTAAAGCTGTAGTAGAAGAAATAGAAAGCGGTAAGAGCGATTTCAAACAACTCTACGACTGGGATGCCTCTGTAAAAGACAAGATAGAAACCATAGCCAAAGAAATATATGGAGCAGATGGGGTAGACTATGCGGCTAAGGCAAATGCGGGTCTTAGAACCATCGCTAAGCTAGGTCTGGATCACTTACCCATCTGTATGGCAAAGACCCAAAAATCTTTCTCAGATAACGATAAATTAACCGGGAGGCCTACAGGTTTTAGAATCACGGTACGTGAGTTTGAAATAGCTGCAGGAGCTGGATTCCTTATTCCTATACTCGGTAACATGATGCGTATGCCAGGACTCCCTGCTGTGCCAGCAAGTGAAGGCATGGATATCGATAATGAGGGTGTAATTACGGGATTGAGTTAGGTAACAAATTTGATATTATCAATAGCCCCTATATAAACCCTAGCGAATACTTCTTACAAAAAGGCTCTTAATAGAACTAAAGATACCATTGAGATTGATGATAAGAAGATCGTAAGGAATAGGCTACCTTTACGTTCATTTGTTTCATACAATAATTATGACAAAAAATATATTTACTCTTATTTTAATACTTACATTATTTTCTTGCAAACAAGAGGTTGCGAAAGACTATGCAA
>CAWVTO010000268.1:0-2417 GCA_963932895.1 uncultured bacterium | reverse complement strand
TCTTTTCCTTCTTTGATGCGTGCTAACGAAAACTGAGTAGCCTCATAAGGAGCCATTATATGCAGGTCTAAACCTTCGGTGTCGTGATCTTTTAGGTATGTATTTACTTTCGTAATGAGTTGAGCATCGTGAGCTCTAGACTCATCTAGCCAAAATACAGAAGGAGAACCTGTAGCTCTTGCTCTATTCACTGCGAGCTTTACCCAGTCTTGTATTGGTGCATCTTTCACTTGACACATTCTCCATATATCACCCGTCTCTACATCGTGGCTTAGTAGTACCGTTCCGCTAGCATCAATTACTTCTACTTTACCCTCAGCTGCTATCTCAAATGTCTTGTCATGACTACCGTATTCTTCAGCTTTCTGAGCCATTAGTCCTACATTGGGAACAGTGCCCATAGTAGTAGGATCAAATGCTCCGTGTTTCTTACAGAAATCAATGGTTGCCTGAAATACCGAGGCATAACTACTATCTGGTATTATAGCATTGGTATCTCCTTCGTCTCCGTTTTTATCCCAAACTCTACCACCGTTGCGTATCATCGCTGGCATACTTGCATCTATAATCACGTCACTCGGTACATGCAGGTTTGTGATTCCTTTGTCACTATTTACCATACTAAGGTCTGGCTGAGCCTCTAGCACTGCTGCTATATCCGCTTGTATCTCTGCTTTCTTGGCTGCATCTAGTTCGTCTAGTTTACCTACTAGGTTACCAAATCCATTGTTCAAGTTTACATCGAGTTGAGCAAATGTTTCTCCGTGTTTCTTATACAATACATCAAAGTAGACCCTTACTGCATGACCAAATATGATAGGGTCCGAAACCTTCATCATTGTTGCCTTCATATGAAGAGACAATAACGTTCCGTCTGTTGCCGTATCTGCTATGCTACTTTGTAAGAAAGTCATCAATGCTTTCTTACTCATAAAAGTAGCATCTATAACCTCCCCAGCTTGCAATTTGTCTGCTGCTCTTAGCTCAGTAGTAGCACCTGACGTATCAGTATGTACTATCTTAAAAGTAGTCTCCATGGCAACAGTAGTGGACTTCTCATTGCTTCTAAAATCACCTGCACTCATTGTGCTTACTTTAGTCTTGCTATCTGCACTCCACTTGCCCATTCGGTGTGGATTATTTTTTGCATAATTCTTTACTGCTTTAGGAGCTCTTCTGTCTGAATTTCCCTCACGCAAGACTGGATTTACAGCACTACCTTTTACTTTATTATACTTGGCAGCTACCGCATTTTCTTCATCTGTAGTAGGATTATCTGGATAATTGGGTATTCCGTATCCTTTAGCCTGCAATTCTTTTATAGTCTCCTTGAGCTGCGGTACAGATGCCGATATATTGGGTAGTTTAATAATATTCGCCTCTGGCTTTTTAGCCAATTCACCTAATTCGGCCAAGTGATCTCCTACACGTTGCTCTGGAGCAAGATGCTCAGGAAACTGACTCAAAACACGAGCAGCTAGTGATATATCTCTGGTCTCTACCTCTACCCCAGCAGCTTTGGTAAAAGCTTGCACTATAGGCAAAAATGAGAAAGTAGCTAACATCGGAGCTTCGTCAGTTTTAGTATATATTATTTTAGGCATAAAATCTTGAATATTTAAGAGGTCAAAATTACTTTATTGACGCGTCAATACATAACAACCGTATATAAGAATAATGAAATAAATCTACTTGTTCAGAAATTTTACGTCCCAAAATTTTTTATTTAGATTTGAACACACCAAAGAAAAAGACCCATGAGACGACTATTCTTAAATACATGCCTATTGCTTACCACAGTATTTATGGTGGCGGCAAGTGATACAAATGCGGCTGAGTGCGAAGAGCCGACTAGTACAAACGCCTCCGCACGCAAGAATAGAAATTGTTTCAAAAAAGGCTCACAAATCATAAGTGTAGGGTATGGTATTCCCGGTATAGGAAAATCTGCATTTGGCGACTTAGACGAAATATATCCGAAAGCTAACTTTGGAGGTATAGGACCCCTATTATTAAGATATGAATACTCGATTAGCGACAAATGGGGACTTGGGCTGGTTACCCGCTTTGCAACCAGTAAGGCAGAATACCCCGTAAATGGACCACTATACGACGATAAACAAAACCCAATAGCAGGAGACAGTGCGTATACGTATACAGAGACATTCAGATCTATTGGAGTTATGGCAAGAGGAAATCTACACTTTGGCACCTCCTACAGTTGGGACCACTACGTAGGTTTAGGCTTAGGGTACGGTAACTCAACCTATAACGTAGACCTTGGCGGAAATTTTGGAGGTGCAGCATTTAAGGTATCTTCTCCACTACCAATTGCATGGGAGGCTACCATAGGAACCAGGTATTACTTCAGTAAAACGGTAGGAGCATACGTTGAGTTAGGTTTTAGCCAGTCTATA
>CAWVTO010000267.1:0-2442 GCA_963932895.1 uncultured bacterium | reverse complement strand
CCCAAAGCAAGACCTAGAGCACCTATGAGTATAGACTTACCTGCACCTGTCTCTCCAGTGATGATATTCATTCCTTTGTCGAAATGCATATCTACATCCGTAATCAAGGCATAGTTTTTTACGTTTAAGCTGAGTAACATTATTGGGACAAAAGTAGAGCAATATTATCATATATTTGGATAATTATATTATCCAAAAAAACGTACACTTTAACCAGAGCAATACACTCGCACAAAGTTATATCGTTGTTTGAGGGACCTCAATAAAAACACTTTGTATCGGTCATAAAAAAAACTCGACCAGGTACCGATATATCCTATCGTATGGACTGCAATAGCACCACAAACAAAATCCAGTCGTATTGTTAAAACCATTGGGTCGTAATATAAATGCTATTCCACCCTACATTTCTTAAATTTGCAAATCGAAATGATCAAGAACAGACCTTTAATACTCATAAGTAATGACGATGGCATAACCGCACCGGGCATACTTGCTACGGTAGATGTAATGAAAACATTTGGCGATGTAGTAGTGGTAGCACCTGACAGCCCACAGAGTGCCATGGGACACGCTATTAGTATAAACAAACCCCTCAGATTGGTAAAAAACAATCAGTTTGGTCCAGATGTAGTAAGTTACCACTGCAGTGGCACACCAGCAGATTGTGTAAAAATGGCTGTAGATAAAGTACTGGACCGCAAACCAGACTTGCTTGTAAGTGGTATAAACCACGGCAGCAACGCCAGTATAAATGTATTGTACAGTGGCACAATGAGTGCGGCTATGGAAGGTGCTATTGAAGGCATGACAGCTATAGGCTTTTCGCTTACCGATTTCAGTTGGGATGCAGATTTCTCTGCGAGCAAGGTATATATGCAAAAAATAGTAGCACAAGTATTGGCCAACGGACTATCAGAAGGAACCCTCCTTAGTGTAAATATTCCCAATGTAACCGAAAGCGAAATAAAGGGTATTAAAATATGCCGCCAAGCAAGAGCCAAGTGGGAAGAAGATTTTGTAAAAAGAGAAGATCCGCACGGCAAAGACTACTATTGGATGACAGGAAAATTTCTGAATCTAGATGGAGGTGAGGACACAGATGAATGGGCTCTGGCTCATAATTATGTATCTGTAGTTCCAGTACAATTTGATCTTACGGCACATCACGCTATACAACATCTTAACACATGGCAGTTTTAATCGTGCTATGAAAAATCTAAAATGGGATACCATAGTAACTGGTTTTTTGATAGGCGTAATTTGTCCTATCATTATACTCTACGGTGTGAATGTATTCAGCTTCCCAAAGTTGAGCTATAGCCTGTTTATACGTACAGGTTTTGAAACAGGTAGCCTAAGCCCTTTCATAAAAATAGCCGCCCTATTTAATTTAGCTCCATTCTTCTTGTTTATCAATATGAATAGATACCGTACGTGCCAAGGCATTGTGTTTGCCACCATATTCGTTGGTTTATTTGTCGTTTATTTCACCTTAATGTAATGCCGTGAAGTACTACATTATATCTGGCGAAACATCAGGAGACAACCACGCTGCTCGCGTAATACAGGAGTTGAAAAAACGAGACAAGAATGCCGTGTTTAGGGGTATGGGTGGAGACCAAAGTGCCGCCGCTGGCCAAGTGCTTCTCATTCACCAAAAAGAAATGGCCATTATGGGTTTTGTTGAAATCCTATCTAGCCTTAGGAAAATAGCCCGAAACCTCAAAAAAGTAAAACAAGATATAGCCCAGTGGCAACCTGATCTTGTACTGCTTGTAGATTATCCCGGTTTCAACTTTAAAATAGCCAAGTATACTCACGGTCTTCAAATACCGGTACACTACTACATATCACCCAAGGTGTGGGCATGGAAAGAAGGTCGTATAAAACGCATAAAAAGCTACGTAGATAGGTTGTACACTATACTTCCTTTTGAAACAGAATACTTTGCTAAGCACGACGTGGAAGCAACCTACGTAGGCAATCCGAGCAAGGAGACGGTAGACGAATACCTCGCAAACAACCCACTGCAGAAAGAAAAAAAACGAATAGCTCTGCTGCCAGGTAGCCGAAAACAAGAGATAAATACCTCGTTGCCTATAATGCTAGATGCAATGAAAAACTTTGCGGACTACGAACTAATCGTAGCACAAGCACCTGGTTTTAATGATGCCTATTACCATGCATTTGATCCAAAGCTAAAACTTGTAAAAAACGATATGTATGGTATACTTGCTCAAAGTGACGCTGCCCTAGTAACTAGTGGAACAGCTACACTAGAAACTGCACTTATGCATGTGCCGCAAGTAGTATGTTACAGAATGAATGAACTGAGCTACCGCATAGGCAGAATAATCATAAAGCTGGACTATATTTCCCTTGTAAATCTCATCCTTAACAAACCATGTGTTACCGAGTTAATACAACGGGATTTTAATG
>CAWVTO010000266.1:0-2464 GCA_963932895.1 uncultured bacterium | reverse complement strand
CTATTTGTATATGTTTTTATATTTTGCACCCGATTTCTAACCAATGTCAACACAAACAATATCAAAATCAAGCACTTGGGGCGGAGGAAACTCACCCTTCAATGTAAGTTATGGAAAGCTAATGATGTGGGTATTCCTACTATCAGATGCGTTCACTTTTTCTTCACTACTTATCGGTTATGGAGCTATACGCTACAGTTATCCGTCCACTGAGTTAGCTCAAATAGAAAGCCTTGAATTAGGCTTTGCTCAAAATGTGCAAGAAAAATTTGCAGCACCAGGAGTTGATGCCCATCATGGAGAACATTTCATTCCAGCTCTTAGAGACTTAGGTGTTTTCAATGAATTCCAATGGCCATCACCGGATCTAGTGTTTAATCACTTTCCGTTAGCACACGGTCTTCACCTACCGCTGATATTTGTAAGTTTGATGACGCTCATTCTAATACTTAGTAGTGTCACAATGGTACTGGGTGTAGAGGCAGGTCAACGCGGAGATCAAAAAGCAGTATCCAAATGGATGCTATTGACTATTATCGGTGGTTTTATGTTCTTGGGTTGTCAAGCCTGGGAATGGACAAATTTCATTACCGCAGGTGCTCGTATGTGGGCAAACCCCTACGGTCCGCCAGCCTTTGCAGCACTCTTCTTTGGTGTCACAGGATTTCACGGTTTTCACGTATTTTCTGGAGTAGTCCTTAATATCATTGTATATATAAACAACCTTAAAGGGACATATGCAAAAAGAGGTCATTATGAAATGGTAGAAAAAGTAGGTCTATATTGGCACTTTGTAGATTTAGTATGGGTATTTGTTTTCACCTTCTTTTACTTAATCTAAGTATCGTTTTATTATTATTCACACTTTAAGAAATTAACAAAACATGTCTTCTCATTCAAACCAAAAAGTAGATATCCACGACGAGGTAAATTACGACCCAACCGTATGGGTTCCTAAAGTCCACAGCCATGGTACCGCAGATATTTGGAAAAAATTCTGGATACTTTCTTTTCTAACCGTAGCAGATGTTGCAGCTTATTTTATTTGGCCACCAAGCATCAGTAGGAACATATTCTTTATCCTCATGGGTATAATAAAAGCCTGGTTTATTGTAGGTACGTTTATGCACATGAAGCATGAGAACAGAAAGTTAGGCTACATGATCATATTACCAATGGGTCTCATCATATTCTTCCTATACTGGATGATGTACGAAGGAAACTTTTGGGGAACAATTTAAGGCATTAACCCTTATACCTATATGAAACAATCCACTGGCCGAAGGATACTAGTAGTATCTGTTATCGGTCTAATCCTGGGTCTTCCCGTATTGTTTGGCGTACTCCTCAAAAAATCAGTATTTGGGTATAAAGAACTTCCTGTATATTCCACAGACGAAATGGGTATTGACGTACCTTATTCCATTGATTCGTTTTCCTTACGCGATCAAAATGGAGAAATATTTACTAGAGATAGTATAGGAGATAGAATATTTATCAGTAATTTCTTTTTTGCGTCTTGTCCAGACGTATGTCCCATTATAAACGGGCATATGAAAATAGCAAGTCAGAAACTTGAAAACAGCTCAGATGTACTCTTCCTTTCGCATACTGTAGATCCTTACAATGACTCTACAGCTGTACTTAGAGCATATGCAGACAAGTTTGAAGTTGATGATAACCAATGGAAATTTCTCACAGGAAAGAAAAGCACTATCTATCACCTTGCCAGAGATAGCTATAAAGCCGTTATTCAAGAAGTGCCAGACACCAATGATTTCATTCATAGCGAAAAGATCATGTTGGTAGATAGAGACTTTCAAGTACGGGGTATCTACAATGGAATGAATTTCAGTGAAATAATGGAAATGATAACAGACGCCCGTTTCTTATTGAAAACATATAAAGACCAATCAGCAATAAAAGAGGATGAGTAAAATAAGCGACAAGTTATTTTTTAGAATAGCAATGGTAGTTTCCATTGTAGTATTTGTTTTGGTAGTACTACTCAACAAACGAGTGCTCAACCCACCTTTAGAATTTCCAGATTTCATTTACAGACTACCTCTTTTACATGCTATTATCAACGGTACATGTGCTGTTTTATTAATACTATCACTTAGAGCTATCAAAGCAAAGAACGTTGCCAAGCATAAGGCTTTAAACCTAACAGCATTTGGCTTGTCTGCTCTGTTTCTGATAAGCTATGTAATTTATCACTTCTTTGTACCAGAAACTACATTTGGCGGAGAAGGACCCCTACGATACATCTATTACTTCATACTTATCTCACACATCATATTAGCAGCTGGAGTTCTTCCATTGATATTACTTTCATTTTGGTACGCACTTAATGAGAAGATTGACAAACACAGAAAAATAGTTCGTTTCACCTTTCCTATATGGCTCTACGTAGCTGTTACAGGCGTGGTTGTCTATCTTATGATCTCACCTTACTACTCTT
>CAWVTO010000265.1:0-2494 GCA_963932895.1 uncultured bacterium | reverse complement strand
ACGCGGTATAGTTTTTCTGAAAAGAAATCTACCGTCAAATCTTGTTTCTTAGAGACTTGCTCCAGTTCCCAAAGCATCATTTTAAAGAGAAGTTCGTTCACCTGATGATACATAATAAACACCATCTCATCTGGATATACGGTACGCTGCTGCTGAAGGCCTAATAGAGCATCCGTTTTGATGTAATCCCAGTAATTGATGTACTTGGCGTGCAGCAATCCTTCTAGGTGAGTGTCTAAATTTTGTCCAGAAGCACTAAATTTTTCTTCGAGTTGCTGAAGAAGTTTTTCTCTTTTTTTGCTCATTGCATCGCAAAGAAAACCTTTTTAGCGTGTAGTGATTTATGATATTGATTAGAAATTAATCTTTATCACTACTTTTTGAACAGATAAGAAACTTGCAAGCCAGCTGTAGCCTGTAGTTCTATGGCTCTTGTATTTTGAACTACGGGATTTGTAGCTATATATAAATAAAGGTCCGAAATGCCGGACGCTCGATAGTAGCTAAGATTACACACTATTTTTGGGATAAATTGTAATCGCTTACCGGCACTAAGTACCAAGCCTGCTTCAATGCCTAGTTGTGGCAAGATGGCCCAACCACGGTCTTCATATATCTCCTTATTTGTGCCCGAAGTGTACTCCTTGATATAGGTAAATCCATCGTCAAAAACGGTGGTATCTGATTGATGTATAGTATGCGAAATGCCAAGGCCATAACTGTATTGCTGGGCAAATACGCCTACATGTACAGAGGTGTAAAATGGTACAGTAAGAAGGGTGAAATCTCGGCGGAGTCCTACTTGTAAACCGTACCCTCTTGTGAATGAGATGTATTCTTTAGTAAGTACACTATCTCCAAGTGGCATTTTGAATATAATTCTGTCGTTTGTAGTGTAGCGTCTACTTGCCGTATCTAGGTAACTCCGTTGTACTAAACCTCCATAAGTAAAGGCAGAGACTCGACCAAATACTCTACATTCCTTATGCTCGTTTTTTAAGGTAACTCCAAGACCAAATGGATTGCCCCAATCTGAACCGTAGTATAGTGGAGTATTATAATCTATACTGCTAATGATATATTGACCAAAAGAATACGTGTTACTGCAAGCAAATAGTACAAGAGTGAGCAGTCTTTTGTGATTTTTCAGAAGAATGGTTGTGTTCATATTCCACAAACGACACGTTGTGAGCTAAAAGTATCACCGTTTTCCAAATGCCGATTTAACGAAGTAAGCCACTACACCACCAGCTAGTGGTGCTAAGATATAAACGGTGAGAAAACTCCACTCTACAATCGGAAAAGCGGCATTTCCCCATCCGCCTATGTAGGCTACCATACGTGGACCAAAATCTCGTGCAGGATTGAGACCCGCTTGGGTGTAGGGTGCTACCACTAGGATAATAGCTCCTACAGTGAGTCCTATCAGTATGGGTATATACCTGTTAAGTCCATAATCACGAGCGGTAAGAATGAATATCATTAATACAAGCGTAAACGTGCCTATTCCCTCTGCAAGGCAAGCAGCTATATTGGATACGTCTATCGAGAAAAACTCTCCAAACATTACCGCACTTTGAAATGAAGACGTATCTCCACGGACTACATGAATAGTAGATTCATATACGGCCAAGTCTTTATTGATAAGAAGAAGTAGAAGAGTAGATGCCACCATGGCACCTAGTAGTTGAGCCAAAAAGTAAGCAGGCACCTTTTTCCATTCACTTTTTTTGGCAAGTGACAATGCCAATGTAACAGCTGGATTGAGATGAGAAAAACTATACGTATTTGTTGCGTAGATAGCTATGGCTACCCCAAACGACCAGATTAAAGCTATTTGCCACAATGCTAGTGGATAGTAAACTACCGAAATAGCCACAGCTCCGCAGCCAATAAATACGAGTAATGCCGTTCCTATGAATTCTCCAGCAAGTTCCTTCCAGTAGTTCATTTTATGCGAGAGAAGATATAGCTCATCTCAGTAGCAATTTGTTCGCTTCTTTCAGCATATACCTTCACTTGTTGGTCAGTACCATCGGATATTTTAGGATCATTATACGGCAGAGATACGCGAATAGCTTCTGGTATAATAGGACAATTTTCATCTGCATCTGTACACGTCATAACCGCCGCAAAGTCTTTTCTGGGGTTATAATAGTCGTTGAACCTTTTTGAAAACAAGGTCATAGGATTCGTTTCTTCCGAGAAGCTTAGTTTGTACGTTGGGTTAGAGTAGTTGCTTATCTTAGTGATGTTAAAACCTATAGTCTCCAATGTTTTTATAACAACAGGAAAAACGGCAGTAGCTTCTGTACCACCAGAGTAGCATTTCACTTTTTCTATACCGTGATAGTTTGCCATAGTTTTAGCCCATACTTGGCACAAGTGGCTTCTGCGGCTGTTGTGGGTGCAGATAAAATTAAGCCTAATGGGCTCGTCTGCATCTTTTCTAAGTTGGATGTATTCTATTAAGACGAGCAGTTTTTCCGCTCTT
>CAWVTO010000264.1:0-2513 GCA_963932895.1 uncultured bacterium | reverse complement strand
AGAAGAGCCCGATTTAGAACCGTGGTAGCTCTTATCTGGGAAGGCAAAGAGTACATCTTTGAGGGTGTGTGCGAAGGAGCCATTGCTACAGTGAGAAGTGGAGCCAAAGGGTTTGGGTACGATCCTATTTTTAAGCCAGAAGGGGAGGAGCGAACCTTTGCCGACATGAGCATGGATGCAAAAGCAACAATGAGCCATAGGGGCAGAGCGGTAGAAAAATTGATAACATTCATAGAAAGTAAAAATGATCAATAAACTGAGTAGTGAAATTCACCGCAATGCGGTAGAGAAAGGCTTCTATGCTGAGCAGAGAAACCTGGGAGAGATGCTGTGCTTGATACACAGCGAGGTAACCGAGGCTTTGGAAGCGGACCGTAATGACCGCTATGCACCGAGTGACGTAGGTCCTATTTTGGAGCTGGATGACGCACATTTTAAAACGGCATTTGAGGATAACGTGAAGAATACCTTTGAAGATGAGTTGGCCGATATACTGATACGTGTCATGGATTTGGCGGGGTACAAGCAAGTAGATTTAGAAAAGCACATTGTAGCTAAAATGAGGTACAATGCCCAGCGTATAGCCAAGCACGGCAAAAAATATTAGTACGGGACTATTTCTTGAATTTCTCTTCGTAGAGGTCTATCCAGTCTTGTGTGCTCATTTTGGTCATCAACTCACCAATTAAGTCTACGGGAATATCCGCTATTCGTTTGAACCGAACACAACTCTTGCCCATGTCCAACTTGTACTTGCAGCGTTTTGTGTATTCTTCTTTGAACCACGCCATTAGTTCTTCATTGGCGTAGATTCCCATGTGGTAAAAGGAAATAGTATTCTTTTGCGATGCCAAGTTTGCAAAGGGTAGTGGTAAGTCGGTATTGCAATGGTAGCCTGCCGGGTATACTGTCTTGGGTACTACATAGCCTAACGTGCCATAGCTCATTTGCTCGGCCATTCCTTTCGGTAGATTGGTTAAAATAGTGTTACGCAGTTGGGCAAATACGGCTTGCCGTTCTTCGGGTATATTACTGATGTATTCGTCTACGGTGTTGCCGGGTACTTGCATTTGCTTTGTATTTTTATATCTCAAAGAAAATCTTTTTTCGCCAGAATGAATAATATTGCATCAAGGAAAAAAAGCAATGACAAGCAAATGGCAGAAATATGTGGCAATAGCGGTAATGATTTTAGTAGGGATACTTATCGTTTTGGAGCTTATTAACAAGCGAATAACGTGGGAAGAAAGCGATGCTGCATCGCTCACCAGTGCATGCTTAGACGATCTTGGTGGATACGCTGTGCGGTTTCCGATGCAAAGTGATGAATACTGCGATTGCTCTACACAAGCTATAATGAATTCGGTAGAAAAATCAGATTATCAGGTTCTCATGAGCAAAAGTGCCGCTGAGCAAGAGGAAGAGTTGCTGCCCGTACTATTGGATTGCTACAACGAATACCAAGAAGCGATATACAATGGGAGCAAACTGGACTAGACTGTCTGTTTAAACGGGTTGCTTTGGCCGTAGTTTCTTACGGAGAATTTGCGTCTCTATTTCTTATCAGTCACATTCATCGTGGTGTATACTACTACTACTACTACTCCATTATCCTTAACCTAGTATTATAGAAAAGACCTTATCTACGAAAAACAAGTGTGCTAGAAGTGGTGTAAATCCCCAAAGAGGAGTGTTACATCCCCAATTCCTTCTTCTGATCTGCATTGAGCGGTGCGGGAGCGTCTATCATAACATCACGTCCCATATTGTTTTTGGGGAAGGCAATGACATCGCGTATAGAATCTGTACCCGAGAGCAGAGCTGATAGCCTATCGAGGCCAAAAGCAATACCACCATGTGGTGGTGCTCCGTACTCAAAGGCATTGAGCAAGAAACCAAACTGTGCTTGTGCTTCTTCTTCTGTGAAACCCAGTAGGTCAAACATACGTTTCTGCAAGGCTTTGTCGTGTATACGAATACTGCCGCCACCTACTTCCATGCCGTTGATGGCCATGTCGTATGCATTGGCTTTTACAGCACCCGGATCGGTCTCCATTTTGTCTCTATCTGCCGGTATAGGTGAGGTAAATGGATGGTGCATCGCGTGCCATCTATCGCTCTCCTCGTCATGCTCTACCAGTGGGAAATCTACTACCCAGCAAGCTGCAAATTTATCTTTTGGTCGTAGGCCTTCTAGCTCGCCTATGTGTAGACGCAGCTCGTTCATTTGCTTACGCACTTTGTCCGTGCCTCCGCTGAGTACGAGTATAATATCGTCTGTTTTACTCTCGCAGGTATCTGCCCATCCTTTTAGTTTGTCTTGGTCAAAAAACTTGTCTACCGAAGACTTGTACGTACCGTCTGCATTTACCCTGCAGTAGATAAGGCCAAGGGCTCCTATCTGTGGACGTTTTACCCAATCGGTAAAGGCATCCAATTCTTTTCGTGTGTACTTATTTCCTCCGGTTACGTTGATGGCTACTACGCTTTCGGCATTATCAAACACCCCAAAA
>CAWVTO010000263.1:0-2516 GCA_963932895.1 uncultured bacterium | reverse complement strand
AAGTGGAGGAAGCCAACTAACAGATTATATATGGCTAGAACGCAATTATGAGCTATCTGGAGAAGGACACAGATTCTTTGATTTAGTGCGTACCGGTAAAGCTGCTACAGAAATTACCGGTTTCCAAACAGGCAAAAACGAACTATTCCCAATACCTCAAGTAGAAATCGATCTTACAGGAGGAAACTGGAAACAAAATCCTAATTACTAATACAAATTTTTAAAACCATAAAACAATGAAAAAAACAACATTATTATTCTTATCGCTAGCCCTTATTCTAGGAATATCGAGCTGCAAACCAGACGACGAACCTACACTAGGTACGGCACCTACAGAAGCAGATGCTGCATTTACATATGCTGCCTCTACAGACAACGATAACATTATTAATTTCATAGCGACAAATGCAGGTTTTACCTACAGTTGGGATTTTGATAACGGTACAAATGCCAATACCAAAGAAGCTACAGCAGAATACCCAACCAAAGGTACTTACACTGTAACTCTTACAGTATTCAACAGTGGAGGAAGTGCTAGCTCATCTCAAGACGTAGTTATAGCTGAAGATGATGCAAGTTTACTCAACAGTCCTTTATTCACTTTCCTGACAGGCGGTGCAGCAGGTGGAGGAAGCAAAACTTGGGTAATCGATTCTACTCGTCAAGCACACTTAGGTGTAGGTCCAGTAGCTGGAACATGGCCAGAGTGGTGGGACTCAGATCCACTTATCAAGGCAGGTTCAGGTCTATACAATGACAAGTATACTTTCAAGCTAGACGGTTTCAAATTTGATCACGTTACTGGAGGTTCAGTATTTGTAAAAACAGGTTCTCAAGGTCAATTCCCTGGAGCGTATGAAAATTCAGATGATTGGACTGCACCTTTTGCAGACCAACTGGACGAAACTTGGACTTTAGTAGAAGGAGAAGATGATACTACTATGTCTATCTCTGGAAATGCATTCTTAGGAATGTACACTGGAGTAAGAGAGTACAAAATCACTAAATTGACTGAAAACGAGCTAACGATAAGATACGTAGATGCAGCAGATGCTACTACAGCTTGGTATGTAAGATTAGTACCAGCAGACTTCCCCATAGATGGCGGCGGAGGCGGAGGAGAAGATCCTGTAAACACCAGCACACTAACGCTACCTTTTAATTTTGAAGCAGGAACAGTAGATACGAGTCAATGGGAAGCTTTCGGTGGAAGTACTCTTGAAGTAGTAGATAACACCATGAGTAGTGCAATAAACACAAGTACCAAAGCAGTACAAACCATACATGGAGAACAGACTTGGGCAGGTTTAGCAGTTACGCTAAAAGATCCACTTGACTTCTCTGGTGACAAAAAGACCATCGCAGTAAAAGTATATGCTCCAACAACTGGAGAATTTAGAATAAAACTTGAAGATTTTGCTACAGGTAAGATTATTATAGAAAAAGACGTAATGGTTACTAAAGCAAATGAGTGGGAAGAAATCAGTATTGATTTCAGTGAAGCAGCTACGGGCACATATGACAAAATTGCCATATTCCCAGGTTGGAACATTGCAAATGCCGGAACATTTTTGATAGACGATATCTCTCAAAAATAATTCCTTACAATAAACAAAAAAGGGAGTATCATCTTAGGATGTACTCCCTTTTCTAGGTAAAAACATTTATGAAAAATAACATATGTATCATTCTATTGCTTTTGGTTTCATTCAGCGGATGCAAGGACGATGAGCCTTCAGCAACGCTAATACTCCCAACCAATCTTGCGGTTACTATTACTGTATCCGAGACGCAAGAAGGACAAGTAGACGTAAGAGCTACAGCCAATGATGAAAACTATTTTACCATACGCTTTGAAGATGGAGACAATACAGAAGAAATAGAAGCCAAAAACGGAAGAGCTCAGCACCAGTATAGCATGAGTGGTTTATATACTATTATTACAAAAGCACATGCTACAACAGCAGACTTTGTACAGCAAGAAGATACCGTACGAATAACCATAGCCTCTACTACAAACACCGATGGAGTACCCATCAATGGAGCTACCTCTCCTATGAGTTACGACGGTTATTCACTCGTATGGAGTGACGAATTTTCCGGTAATTCTCTCAATGAATCTAACTGGAACTATGTACTGGGAACCGGCAATAGTGGCTGGGGTAATGATGAGTTACAATACTACCAGAAAGAAAACACCTCTGTAAACAACGGCTTTCTTACTATAGAGGCAAAACAACAAGCAGCAGGGAGCCAAATGTATACAAGCAGTAGACTCACTACACGTAATAAGCAAAGTTTCAAATATGGAAGAATAGACATTAGAGGTGCAATGCCAAAAGGACAAGGAATATGGCCTTCATTTTGGATGCTCGGTACTAGTCATCTTTCTGTGGGATGGCCGGATTGTGGTGAGCTGGATATCATGGAAATGGTAGGAGGATCATCCAACGGCAAATCAGATAGAGTTACACACGGAACTCTTCATTGGGACAACAATGGACAATATGCTTCTT
>CAWVTO010000262.1:0-2617 GCA_963932895.1 uncultured bacterium | reverse complement strand
CTAAAACAAGGTTTTCCACTTGATTATTGATAACAGGAATGTTTTGAGTTGATGTTTCTGCTTTTACTGAAGCATCAGAACAGCATTTCTTTTTAGTAAAAGAAACGGATTTGCTTTCTATCTTACAATGATCCATTTCATTCATCTCAACACACTTTTGAGCCTCACCTAGAAAACTGATTGTCTTCACTTTACCTTGACAAAGGTGCATATTAAGTGTTAATCCAAAAGAGCTCAAAAGGACAATACTACAGAGTAATAGTGCTACAGTTTTCACATATGGTGGAGTCAAATTCACTTCTACGAATATAATAGACATAATATCATAACGGAAATGTCAGGCAATGTTTTGCGTAATTTTGAGTCACTAAACTGTCATATTATTTGCTTTGAATGAACACCGAACCTAAAGACTACTTATTTCAGAATGCTCCAAAGATAAAAAAAAGAATAGCTCAGAAAAGCACGGCTGTGCTGTAATTTATTTGCTCGTTAACCGAGCCACGTACTTACCGAGTACGTCCAACTCAATATTTACGGTAGTTCCAACTTGGAAGGTATGAAAATTGGTATGCTCGTAGGTGTACGGTATAATAGCTACGCCAAATGTACGGTCTATAATATGGGTGACCGTAAGACTCGTCCCATTAATAGTGATAGATCCTTTGTGTATAATGAGTTTTTCTGGTGCGTGGCCGTTGATGTCTGTAAAGTTATCGTCTAACTCAAACTCGTACTCCCAGCTACCGTCTTTGTCTATAAGAGATCGTACGTGAGCCTTTCCGTCTACGTGACCTTGTACGATGTGTCCATCTAACCTGTCGTGCATCCGAATGCAACGCTCAAAGTTGACCTTGTCTCCTACCTTCAGTTCGCCCAAATTAGTAAGCCTAAGGGTTTCATTTATGGCCGTAACCTTGTACTCATTGCCATCGATAGCCACTATCGTAAGGCACACGCCACCATGAGCTACGCTCTGGTCTATTTTAAGCTCGTGAGTATATTTACTCTCAAAAGTAAAGGTAATGTTGGTTCCCTCCTGCTCTATGTGCTTGAGGGTGGCTATGGTTTCTATTATTCCGCTGAACATCTTGTCAAGTGCAAGTTCAAACTCAAAATTTCAAGTTCAAAGGCTATCGCCCTGAGTTTAAACTGTTTTGTTTATTAATTATTATTTTAGAAAGGATTGCAATGATTTGTTCGGTTTCATCTAGAATATTATCCAGTACATTTTCGTCGTAAACCTTTACATACTTTAGAATCTTTATCGCAACTCTTGACTCTTTTAATTCTTTTATACTTAAAGACACCTTATAAATGTAGTCTTTATCAGTGACTGTTCCCTGAGATTCACCAAAATTCAACGCTGTGCTCCCAGATGAACGCGTTAACTGTTTGCCATAATATTCGCAGGTGTATGTTTTTGGCAGCTTCTCTACAAAAAGAGAAATCTCTCCTGCATAAGCTACAAGTCTCTCCTCTAAGTCAAATGCTTTCTTGGTCATCTACCCTTTTGAACTTGAAACTTGACACTTGAGTTTGAAACTTGAACTTATATTTCCCTTAATTAATAGAACCGCTTAAAAACTCACGATTCATCCTAGCGATGTTGCTTAGTGATATTCCTTTTGGACATTCTACTTCACACGCTCCAGTATTGGTACAGTTACCAAATCCTTCTGCATCCATCTGAGCTACCATATTTTGGGCTCTGTCTTTCGCTTCTACTCTACCTTGTGGTAATAGTGCGTATTGAGAAACCTTTGCTCCTACAAATAGCATTGCACTACTGTTTTTGCATGTAGCTACACACGCTCCACAACCAATACACGCAGCAGCATCCATTGCTAGATCTGCATCATGTTTGGGTATGGGTGTTGCATTGGCATCTTGTGTATTACCACTGGTATTTACCGATATAAATCCACCTGAGTGCTGTATTCTATCAAAAGAGCTTCTGTCTACAACCAAGTCTTTAAGTACCGGAAATGCTTTTGCTCTAAATGGCTCTATATATATCGTATCTCCATCGTTGAAACTACGCATGTGCAGTTGGCACGTCGTAGTCCCTTTTACAGGACCGTGAGCTTCTCCATTAATAAACATAGAACAACTACCGCAGATACCTTCTCTACAATCGTGGTCAAAGGCTACAGGCTCTTCTCCAGTATTGACTAACTGCTCATTGAGCACATCCATCATTTCTAAGAAAGACATATGCTCGGAGATGTCAGCTACGTTGTAGTCCACCATCTTGCCTTTAACGTCGGCTCCTTTTTGACGCCAAATCTTGAGTGTTAAATTCATATTATCCATATTACTTGTAGCTTCTTTGTGTTAATTTTATATCCTTAAAATCGAGTTGCTCTTTGTGCAACACTGCATCACTTGGTTTCCCTGTATATTCCCAAGCAGATACATACGCATAATTCTCATCATCGCGTAGTGCCTCTCCGTCTTGTGGACCGCCTACTTCTACAGACTCCTCACGGAAATGACCTCCACAACTTTCGTTTCTATCGAGTGCATCTTTGGCAAACAACTCTCCTAATTCTAGAAAATCTGCTACCCTACCTGCTTTTTCTAGCTGAGGGTTTAGCTCATATGCTCCACCTGG
>CAWVTO010000261.1:0-2681 GCA_963932895.1 uncultured bacterium | reverse complement strand
AAAAACGAGTAGAATCGGGGTCTCTTCTCTAGTTGTTGGTAGCTCCAATGTTAACAGTATTCTTTAGCAACAGAAAACCTTAGCGGTCACATCTCTGTCAGTTTTCTTTACCGTGTTTTGACTTGTGCTCTAGTCGTTTTACGCTGAGGTGTGTAGTTGCTTTAAGGTGTCGCTTTCTTACCTACCCACCACGCCCAAAGGGCAAGTAGCAGATGAACCAATACCAAGCGTACCCAAGTAAACCATTCGGGTATGCAAAGCCCATCCACTACACAGCTGCCTATGTGTATGAAATAGACGTGCGAGCAGCTAAATAAGCAGCCTATTAGAAAGGTTAGCTATCGTTTATGATGCAGTATTTCAGTTTTGCTAGTCCAATGCTTCCAGCACGGTCTTGCACACTTCTCGTATCTGCTTCTCCGTCATAATAAGCGGTGGTGAGATACGCAGGCATTCCATGTTGTACAGGAACCAATCTATGATAACACCACGTTCTATGCAGCGTTTCATGGTGCGTTCTACTTCGGCAAAAGAATCGAGTTGTACGGCGAGCATTAAACCAATGCCACTGATGCCTTTTATCTTGGGATGTATCAGTAGTTCTCTAAAGAGAGCTTCCTTGGCAGGTACGTGTTGCATAAGATTGCTCTTGGTGATGAACTTGATGGCGGCATTACCCGCAGCACAACTCACAGCGTGCCCACCAAAGGTAGTAATGTGACCAAGTATAGGATTGTCGCTCAGACTATCCATTATCTCCTTAGAAGAGATGAAAACGCCTATGGGCATTCCTCCTCCTAGGGCTTTGGCACTTAGTAATACATCGGGCACTACATTGTAGTGTTCAAAGGCATACAATTTACCCGTACGTCCTACGCCGGTTTGTATTTCATCAAAGACCAATAAGGTTCCTGTATCATCACACTTTTTGCGGAGTGCATTTAGAAATATTTGAGATGCAGGGATGTAGCCTTTTTCTGCTTGTATGGGTTCTATGAATACAGCAGCGGTATTTTTATCGATAACGTTCAGTGTTTCCAACTGATTGAACTCTGCAAAGTGTATGTTGGGTAGTAGCGGTTTGAATGGGCCAGCGTAGTATTCATCACTCATCATACTAAGAGCTCCGCTTGTACTGCCGTGGTAGGCATTTCGCATAGCCACTATCTTGCTTCTGCCCGTATGTTTTTTGGCAAGCTTCATGGCACCTTCTACGGCTTCGCTACCACTGTTCAGAAAGTAAAAAGACTGTAAGTTATCTGGCAGCAGTTTAGCCAATCTTTTGGCTAGTTTTACCTGTGGTCCTACAATGTATTCCCCGTATACCATCTGGTGGCTATACTTGTCTACCTGCTTCTTAATGGCCTTGGTCACCTGTTTGTTTTTATGCCCAATACTGTTTACGGCTATACCGCTTATGAGGTCCACGTATGGTTTATTCTCTTTATCGTATAAGTAGATACCTTCACCACGTACAAATTCGTACATAGGTGGAGTAGGAGAGGTTTGAGCCAGGTGTTTTAAGAATGATTTTTTGATGGTTCGAAGATAAGGATAATTGTAGGAATATGCCTGCGGGTGTATTCCCTGTAATCGTATGTTGGTTTTACCCGAAGAGGTAGTTTTTAGCCTTAATAGGGAATTGCATTGATGACATTCCCCAAAACAAAAAAACCTTCTCAATTGCTTGAGAAGGTTTTAAATATCCTAAGGATTGTTCTAGTTTACTTTGTCAGAAAGACCTGATCCTGCTTTGAACTTCACTACGTTCTTAGCTGCGATTTGAATTTCGTCACCAGTTCTTGGGTTTCTTCCTGTTCTAGCTGCTCTCTTATTTACAGAGAAAGTACCAAATCCTACAAGGATTAGTTTTTCACCTTTTTTAAGTGCAGAAGTAGTTGAATCCATAAATGCGTCTAGAGCTTCACCCGCTTGTGCTTTAGTGATGCCAGCTTTGTCAGCCATAGCTGAGATTAAATCTGATTTGTTCATAAGTTAAAATGTTAAATATTAAGTTGTCCAATGTTAAGGAGAAGAACCGCATGAATACAAGGGGTGTTACCTATTTGTTAATATCTTGAGCGTATCTGCTAGTTTTTTGGTGTCAAACGTACTGTTTGTAGGCATCTTGAGCTGACTTAGCTCATAAAAAGGCTCTCTTTTTCGAAAAATAGCCTCCAGTTCCGTCATGTTATTCTGCTGTACCAAAGGTCTATTTTGCAATTCATTGAGGTTCAGAGCTATCTCAGACCACGGTTTGTAGAGGTAAACTGCAATGCCATTTTGGAGTATGTCGAGGTGGTTATTTAGGTGACACATAGTGCCTCCTCCCAATGCTATGAGGTGGTTTTCTTTTTTATCACATAGCGTCAGCAACGCATCTCGCTCCAGTTTTCTAAACTGTTGTTCTCCTTTTGTTTTAAATAGTTGGGGAATAGAAGAGGATGTATTCTCTTCTATGAATGCGTCCAAATCGATAAATGGAATATGCATCAATTTGCTTAGTTCTTTGCCTACGGTAGTCTTGCCTACGCCCATATAGCCTGTAATGAAAATATGCATTAGTTGAGCTTGATGCGTGGGTCTAGTTTTACGTAGATGAGATCTACCAGAATATTTATGACTACAAATAGGAGTGCAATAAAGAGTATGGAACCCATTACTACGGGAAGGTCATTCAT
>CAWVTO010000260.1:0-2715 GCA_963932895.1 uncultured bacterium | reverse complement strand
ATGGTCCTTCTGAAGAATTTTACGACGGCAGTCCATACAATAGCCCAGGTGCATTTTCAGAATACAGCGAAGGAGAAGGCTGGTTTGGCCCTTATATTGCTACATCGCTAAACCGTGTAAACAATATCAATACAGAAGAGTACAATAATTCAGGGCCTGACCCAGAGCTTCGTTTTTCGGTCTATGGCAAATCAAATCCTAATCAGAGCATGAACGGTCTAAATCACAGAATAGAGGTCAGTGTTGGCACTACTTTTCTATACGGCAAAACACATGCCGGCTACACGCGAATAGAAAGCGATCTAAATGCTCCTATTTTAACTATACCTTCTAACCTAGTTGGAGTTACAACTCCGGTATCCTTTCGGTCTACCTACCTTGCCAGAGGAAGGCACGCTGTGTCCTATATCAAAATAGACTATCCTCGAAATCTTAGTTTGAGTGGTAAAGATTATTTTGAATTTGACTATTCAGCATCCAACGACTTTTTTGCGTTCACAAATTTTGAAGGCACTTCGGCAACAATTATTGATCTAACCAATAAACGTAGAATATCCGGTGATGTTTCTGGATCAATCCTCAGATTTAACACCTCTACTACAGGAACAAAGGAATTAAAAATAGTAGATGATGCAACAAAGAGAATCATCCCAGCATCTGCCATTTCAGAAGTCAATTTTGAGAATTCCGATTACTCCACGACTGACTATGACTACATTATTGTAACACATCCAAAACTATCTGAAAGTGCTTTAGAGTACAAAACCTACAGAGAATCTTCAATTGGTGGCGGATTCAATGTTTTGATTGCCTACATGCCAGACATTTACGAAAAGTACTATTATGGATTAAAGCATCCTATTGCACTAAAGAATTTTTGTAAAGACATCTATACTTCACAAACCAATAAGCCAAAACACGTTCTGCTATTGGGCAAAGGTCAGAGTTACTTTTTAACGCGATTCAATTATTCCCGTAGAGAATTTGAAAATTTAGTACCTACATGGGGTGAGCCTGGTTCTGACTACCCATTTGTGACAGATTACACACCAAATGACCTAGCTCCAGTTATGGCCATAGGACGTATTCCTGCTCGTACCAATGAAGATGTAAGAAAGTATCTTTACAAACTAAGGTTGCATGAGCAATACCTTACAAACTCGAAAAAAGTACTATTCCTTACCGGTGGAGTAGGTGAATCTGAACAGAATACACTTGAAGCGAAACAAAATATCTTTTACAACACCATGAAAAGAGAAAAATTTGGTGCAGAAGGAATATTCATTAACAAACGAGAGGCTACAGAAATTGATAAATCACTTGTAAAAAACATACAATCATCTATAGATCAAGGGATCAATACTTTAAGCTATTTTGGTCATGGTGCATCACAAATACTAGAATTAGACATCGGGAAACCAAATCAACTAGACAATGAAGGAAAGTACCCCCTTTTTGTATTTAATGGTTGTGCTCTCGGTAATACATACTCCGACATCTCATTGCCAGAAGAATTCCTATTTGAAGAAAAAACAGGGGGTATAGCTTGGATAGCAAGTAGTGCATACGGATATGTTGGTCCACTTTCAGATTGGACCACACTCTTTTATCTAAACTTGTACAATGACAATTACGGAGCAAGTATTGGAGAGGTAATTGCTACGACCATCAACGAATACCAAAGTCCTTCGAATAATTTCAATAGGTCACAATGCAGACAAATGACCTATCATGGTGACCCAGCTATAAAATTATACGCACCAGATAAACCTGATTACCAAATAGATATACCGGATAGAACATCAAGTGGAGCTCTTTTCCCGTCTAATGCTAATGCAGAGTTAGACACATTTGCTATAAAACTGGACTTAAAAAACGTTGGTAGAGTAGACAGCAAAGCTCCCCTAGTATACGTATCTATTAGATATAGCAATGACTCTATCCGCAACTTTGGACCTAGAAGCTTTGGCCCAGTATACAACACTTCTTCTGTTCTATTTTGGCTCCCAGTGAATGAGTTCAGTGTAGGTCAGCAGACTGCTACTATAACAATAGACTATGGAGACAGCATAGCGGAACTTAGTCCCGCAGGAGAAACAAACAATATATTTGACTTTGCATTCTCTCTTCCCTCGAATAGACTGTCTATCCTCTCTCCTAAAAAAGACGATATACAGCCCCTTGCTGGTGTAACATTGAAAGTACAGAATAATAATATTCTAGTAAAAAACAATGCCGTTATTTTTCAAATAGACACTACTCCACTTTTCAATAGTCCTATCTTACAAGTGTCTAATGAGGTAGTAGCTGATAATATTATAGAGCATACCTTTACCCTACCTCCTTTTGACAGTACCGATTTCTTTTGGCGTGCAGTATTTACCAAAGATGTAAACGAACCTCAAAAATATGTTCAATCAACGTTCTCACTTATTTTTAATAGCCAAAGCGGATGGTCGCAAGGACATTTATCAAAACTTGCAGAAGGAACTTCCCAAACAGTCGGGATTGACGCTAACAAGAATAAACTCGCTTTTAAGCGGACACTATCTGGCAGATATGATATGTATGCAGGAGGCAGCAACATCCTATTTTATAAAATCGGATTAATAGATGAATCTAAAAAGTATGCAAAATTATTAGGATACAATTATCTTTCCAGTAAATGGTATAAAGAAAGTTATAAGATTTTTAATAAAAACTATTATAGTCAAA
>CAWVTO010000259.1:0-2721 GCA_963932895.1 uncultured bacterium | reverse complement strand
AGACTCGTGGCAGTTATGCCTTTTACAATATCGAGGAAAAGAACCAGAATCCCAGTAGGTATACCTAATACCCTAAACGTATTGGTAGCTCCTGCATTTCCACTGCCAAAATCGCGTACATCTATGCCGTAATATGCTTTACCTATCCAAACACTGCTAGGCATACTGCCTATCAGATAAGATGCTAAAACCATTGTACCAATTAAAATAATCTCCATGCTAGTATTCTTCGAAGTTAAAAAAGACCCACTAAAGGGTTTGCACATTTTGTGCCAAAAGTTCTATTTAATGAGCAATGCGTCTCCGTAGCAAAGAAAATTATATCCTTCTTTTACAGCAGTTTCATACACTTCCATTGCCAACTTGTGGTCGTCCAAATAGGCAGATGTTAACATCATCAGTGTAGACTTTGGTTGATGAAAATTAGTAAGATATGCATTGGCTATACGTGGTTCATATGGAGGGAAGATAAATTTATCCGTCCAACTGTCATCTGGATTTAACGCACCAAATGCTGAAACAGAACTTTCTAAAGCTCTCATAACACTACTCCCTACAGCTAATACACGTTTTTTATTTTTCTTAGCATCATTTACCATATCAGCAGCATCTTGCTCTATGATGAAATGTTCACTATCCATCTTATGCTTGGTAAGATCTTCTACCTCTACTGGTCTAAAAGCTCCAAGACCAATGTTCAAGTTTACCTTTGCAAATTTCACACCTTTTATCTCCAAACGCATCATTAACGCTTTGGTAAAGTGAAGACCGGCTGCAGGTGGGGCTATTGCTCCATCCTTTTCTGCAAATATCGTTTGATACATTTCTGCATCATCTTGTGTTGCTTCACGCTCCAAGTATTTTGGTATAGGTGTATGTCCGAGTTTATTTACCACACCTTTAAATTCTGCATCCGTACCGTCAAATAAGAAACGTATAGTACGGCCGCGACTTGTTGTGTTATCTATTACTTCAGCAACCAACTCATCTTCTCCGAAGAAAAGTTTATTTCCTACACGAATTTTACGGGCTGGATCTACCAAAACGTCCCAAAGACGTAGTTCTTGGTTTAGCTCTCTAAGCAAGAATACTTCTATTTTAGCACCTGTCTTCTCCTTGTTACCATAGAGCCTGGCAGGAAATACCTTGGCATTATTAAGGACCATAACATCACCTTCACCAAATTCCTCCAATATGTCTTTAAACATCTTGTGCTCAATGGTTTTAGCCTTTTTGTCTACTATCATTAGCTTACACTCGTCTCTATTAAAAGGTGGTGTTTTAGCTACTCTACTTGGGTCTAATTCTAGGTGGAATTCTGATAATTTCATGTGTTATTTTAATTAGCTATAAATGGTGCGAAAAAGGCTGCAAAACTAAGCTTTTCAGTAGGCTAAATCAAGCTAAACATAGAAGAGTTTAAAAGCAACCTGTCATATCTAAAAATACACCGTTAATCGAGAAGAAATAATCCTATGATTAATATCACCTACTATTGAAGTTTATTGTATGAATTTCACCAACGTACTGAGAGAGTCTATCATGCTATCTCTCAATTTTTTAAGAGCGAATAAACTACGTAGTGTCCTATCTGTGCTGGGTATCACCATTGGTATATTTTGCATAGTAGCCATTTTTACTGCTACTCATTCACTAGAACAAAATATACGTAGCAACGTAGATAAAATGGGTGACAAAATAGTCTACATACAAAAATGGCCATGGGGTTTCGGGGGCAATTACCAGTGGTGGGACTATCTCAATAGACCCGATGTAGACATTCAAGAATACAAGCGAATATCCAAAGAAAGCAACAAAGACGTAGTAAAAAACACCGCTTTTTCGTTTGAGTTTGGAGGGAATAAGGCCAAAAGTTCCCTTCAAGAAATTTCTGATATAAAAATAACGGCTGTGATGGGAGACTTCTTCCAAATAAACCAGTGGGAATTAGCTACTGGTCGCACCTTTACAGATTTTGAGATCAACCAAGGGAAGAACACGGCGATAGTAGGGTATAATCTAGGTATGAACCTATTTCTAGGGGCAAATCCTGTTGGCAGAGATATTAAAATAAACGGACATAAGGTCCATATTATTGGCGTTCTAAAATTGCAAGGTCAAGCCATAGGCGGACCACAATACGACAATATTGCAGTTTTACCCGGTTTGTTTGCTCAAAAATTTAACAAACCAAACACCCGCGGAGTAAGCTCAGCTATCATCTTAAAAGGGCAAGATGCTGTAGAACTAAAACTTGTAGACTTTGAAATAAAACGCATCATGCGATCTATACGAAAGCTACGCCCCAAAGACAAAGACAACTTTGCCATAAACAAGCTAACCATGGTAAGTGACAGTCTTGATCAAACTTTCTTAGCAATAGACGGAGCAGCCTTATTGATAGGTATATTCTCTCTACTAGTAGGCGGTTTTGGAATAGCCAATATTATGTTTGTCTCGGTAAAGGAGCGAACGGGCATCATAGGCTTACAAAAAGCCCTAGGAGCCAAACGCAATTTCATAATGTATCAATTCTTGTTTGAGGCAATTTTGCTCTGTATCATCGGTGCCATTATCGGTATTTTACTTGTCATTGTATTGGGATATTTAGCCAGCACATTCAGCACCTTTCAGATTTTCTATAGCTCAAATATATTTGCCAGTGGCATAGGGTTTTCTATTGCAATAGGCCTGGTTGCCGGCATAGCACCTGCTATCCTT
>CAWVTO010000258.1:0-2736 GCA_963932895.1 uncultured bacterium | reverse complement strand
TTTCGGCTTGGTATGGGGTATACTGGGTATACCATCCTGGGTTTTCGAGTATGTTCCTAAGAATAACCTTGGGAGTATGCGTGCCGTAGTAACCCATACCGATGTAGCTTTTTGCCACTACATTTTTATCCCCTATTTTTTTGAGCTTTTCGAGAAGTTCTACTTCTGTAAGAGCACTATCCAGGTCTAGTTCTTTTTCGAGACGTATCTCATTGGGAATAGTTTGTGAAATAAGCTGCTCTATACTGGTATAACCTAGTATTCGAAGCATTTCCTGCTCTTCTGCAGGTGAAATACTATTGTGGCGATCCGAAAAGTGTTCTTTGTACATCTTGTATTCTAATAAATGTGTTGCAAATTTAAATTTTACCTGATGGTAAAACTTCTATGTTAAATTTAAGTTCACAACAATTGCAATTTAGAATGGAGGTAAGTAATTCTTGCTCTAAGAAGTGCAAAACAGACAGTCCAAAATTGACCAAATAGTACAACAAGCACCAAATTATATTTAGATTACGACATAAAGTAAGTGGTAATCGAATTTCATTTGACTATATTTGTCACTTGTCAAATTTTAAGATTAAATATTTTAAACTTACAAAAAACGTACTCTTCTCTGCGTTTTTCATTGTCTCCACTGCGGGTTATTCACAAAGCAGGCAAAATGCTCGATCCTATTTGTCCACACACATTCTGTTGTCTTCCTCTACTTTTTTAAGTGATTTGGGAGGAAAGGACTTTGATGGTTCTAATGACCCCAGTGATATAGACTTTAGAGAAACACGATATGCCTTTGGATCCGGCATTCTGTACAATCTACCTAAAGGGCTTTCTTTCGGTTTGGATGCATTCTATACCCGTGTGGCAGCAGACGATGCTGAGACAAACTGGAACAGGAAATACCGAAAACTAAAAGTACGCACAGATATCATAGAGACCGCATTAAAACTAGAATACACCTTGCCACAATACAGTGGAGCGTTAAGCGGGTTTTATGCCAATGCTGGTGCAGGATTATGTTTCTTCAGACCAATGAACGAGCTGAATGGTGTGTGGTACAAACTAAGACCTCTGGGTACACAAGGCCAATTTGCAGATCCTAGCCAGTCACCATACGACTACTACAGCCTTGTTATTCCATTTGGCTTCGGAAAAAAATTCTCCCTCAAAAACGGAATGACACTCGCCTTAGACATCTCTCTACGAAAAACATTCACAGACTACCTTGATGATGTTTCAGGAGTATATTATGATGCAACGCAAATTGAGGAGACAAACGGTGAATTAGCCGCCTATTTTTCAAATCCTTCTGTAGTAGAACCCATAGATGGTGTTGTGCTTGGAGAACCAGGTACCCTTAGAGGGAGTAATGCATATAATGACAATTATTTTTTATTTGGATTCAAACTGCACATCCCACTCAATGGGAGTATGGGCAACCCCAATACCAGTTGCTCGTACAATAACGGCTGGATAAAAAGCAATGGATCTATCCCAAAAATACGTCGTAAAGGAAGGAAAAAACGTATTAGGTTGTTCAAATAATTATTTTCGTCAGAAAACAACGTATAACAATGGAAGAAGTCGTATCGGATATCCCCTTAATAACCAATGATGCCGTGATTTTTGGCATACTTATTCTCATACTTGCTCTAATTTTCAAATCAAGCGAGACTCCTAAACTCTCGAAGTTTTACAAGGTCATCCCAGCATTGTTGCTTTGCTATTTTATTCCTTCACTCTTTAGTACGTTGGGTATAATATCGCCTATGTGGATAGACATGGATGCTGCACTGAGGGCCTTGTCAAGCAATGGATTTGATGTATCAGGTATAGACTCATTCAAAGAATTCAAAAACTATGTACTCAAAAATCAAGTAAGTGCAGAATTGCTAGAACCATTCATTGGCAAATCACAACTATACTATGTAGCTTCACGCTACATGTTGCCTGCTAGTTTGGTATTACTTACCTTGAGTATAAACCTAAAGGAAGTATTTAATCTCGGATACAAAGCCTTGTTAATGTTCATCACCGGAACTGTAGGTGTTATCATAGGTGGACCACTGGCCATACTACTCTTTTCATATATCGCTCCAGATGTAGTTGGAGGTCTATCTCCAAACGAAGTATGGAGAGGAATGACTACCGTAGCTGGCAGTTGGATAGGCGGAGGAGCAAACCAAGCTGCTATGTACGAAATTTTTAAAGATGGAGACAGTAATTTGATCTCTGGAAGTATGTATTCTATGATGATAACCGTAGATATTATTGTAGCAGAAGTCTGGATGTTCTTTCTACTACTGGGTGTAGGTAAAGCAGACAAGATAGACAAGTTCTTCAAAGCAGACACTACAGCCGTGAATAAACTAAAAAACCAAATGCAAGAATTCAGTCAACGCATAGCTCGCATTCCTAGTTTTACAGATATTATGGTCATACTTGGTCTTGCCCTAGGATCAACTGGACTCGCCCATCTGGGAGCAGATATTTTAGCTCCGCTTATCAAAACACACTGGCCATATCTTGCTAAAACATTTAGTCTTGGTTCTGGCTTTTTTTGGCTCATTGTCATAGCTACGACTCTGGGTATTGTATTTAGTTTTACCAAGTTAAGAAACTATGAAGGTGCAGGAGCATCTAAAATTGGAGGTGTATTTATATATATACTCGTGGCTACCATTGGTATGAAAATGAATGTTCTGGCCATCTTTGACAATCCTGCTATATTTTTGG
>CAWVTO010000257.1:0-2756 GCA_963932895.1 uncultured bacterium | reverse complement strand
AAACTACTCACTAAACATACGGTAGACAAAGCACAGATGAAGAAGCATGGTTTAAAACAAGATGTAATCACAATAAGCTTAGACTGGGACGAGTGCCTACGCCTAGCCAATGAGAAGATCATCTTAAAAGACATACCCGTTTTTCCGATAGTGCGTAGAGACCTATCACTGGTATTGGATACAAATGTAACGTTCAAAGAAGTACAAAAAATTGCAAATCAGACACTGCAACAAACGCTTACAGATATCCTACTTTTTGATGTATACGAAGGCAAGCCATTGAAGGACGATCAAAAGTCTTTTGCCGTAGCCTTCTACTTATACAATCCTAAGAAGACCATGGAAGACTCAGAAATAGATGCATTAATGGCCAAATTAATCACTAACTTTGAAACGAACCTAAAAGCTGTTATTAGAAAATAATGGAACTATTTGCTCGTTTAGAAAATATTGAATTTCATATCAACCAACTAAAGCAGAAATGTAATGTGTTGCAAACTGAAAACGACCAACTGCGAATAGAGAACAAGGATTTAGAACGCCAAATATATAAGACAACCCAAGATCTGCATGGTTTAGAAGAAACAAATAAAATCACTAAACTTGCACAGAGTACTAGTTCATCTGCCGATAATACTGCGTTAAAACAACAAATAGACCAGATTATCAAGGAGATAGACCAGTGTCTCATTTTAGTAAAACAATAATAAAAGATAGACCAAACAGGCGAATATGTCTGAACAAGAAATATCCATAAAAGTCAATATTTGCAACCGGTTTTATCCGCTACGCATAAAAACCTCAGAAGAGGAAGGAGTACGTACGGCAGCTAAAACCATAAATGATAGAGCACAGTTTTATATCGAAAATTTTTCGGTGCAAGACAAACAAGATGCTTTATCTATGGTAGCATTAGAATTTGCATCAGAAGATAACAATACCCATTCTGGAGGCATAGACTTAGAACGTATAAATACCAAACTGAAAGGATTAGAGCAAATGCTCAACATTGAATTTTAGATCAGCGTATCGATAGGAAGTTTCTTTTTCACATACCGTCTTTTTTGTACTATCCGTATATAAATTAATAATAACGACAAACAAAAAGAACAATGATTGAAGCAATTATAGCAGTAGTAGCAGTCGCCATAGGTGGTGGAGTAGCATGGGTTATTGCATCTAAAAATAACAGCACAAAAGCTGCGGAGATAGAAGCAAAAGCCGAATCTATACTGGCTAAAGCACAAGCCAATGCCGATTCTGTAAAGTCTAAGGCAGACACATACAAACGGGAACGTGAGCTAGAGGCAAAAGAGAAGTTTCACAAACTTAAAAACGAGCACCGTGAGTCTACAAGAGACAAAGACAAGGATTTAGACAATAGGTTTAACGATATTAAAAGAAAAGAGCAAAGCCTTGATTCTAAGATACAGCACAACACACAGAAAGAAAAAGAGCTGGATGAGGTGAAGAAAAATCTGGCGAGCCAAGTGGATGTGGTAAAGCAAAAACAAGAGGAACTAAAGGATCAGATAGGTGCACAGATATCTCAACTAGAGAAAATATCTGGACTATCTAAAGATGACGCCAAAGCTCAAATGATAGATGCAGTAGCTAAAGACGCCCGTACTGAAGCATTAGCCCAGCAAAAACTCATTATAGAAGAAGCTAAATTATCCGCTAACAAAGATGCTAAGCGTATGATCTTACAGACCATACAGCGTACGGCAGCAGAACAAGCTATAGAAAACTCAGTTACCGTATTCAATATAGACAATGACGACATAAAGGGGCGTATTATTGGTAGAGAAGGACGTAACATTAGAGCACTAGAAGCAGCTACTGGTATCGAAATAATAGTAGATGATACTCCTGAGGCGATTATCCTTTCTGGTTTTGACCCTGTACGTAGAGAGATCGCTAGACTATCGCTACACAGACTGGTAGCAGACGGTAGAATACACCCTGCACGAATAGAGGAAGTAGTAGAAAAAACGAAGAAAGACGTAGAGCAAGAGATAAATGAGTATGGTGAGAAAACGGTAATCGATCTTGGTGTGAACGGACTTCATCCTGAGCTTATCCGTATGGTGGGTAGAATGAGATTCAGATCTTCTTACGGCCAGAATCTACTGAAGCACAGTAGAGAGGTAGCCAACCTTTGTGCTACTATGGCAGCAGAGTTTGGGCTAGATGCTAAACGAGCAAAAAGAGCAGGACTACTGCACGATATAGGTAAAGTGCCCGATAGCGATAGCGAAATGCCTCACGCACTTTTGGGCATGAAGCTTTGTGAAAAATTTGGCGAGCATCCAGAAGTTTGTAATGCGGTAGGAGCTCACCACGATGAGATAGAAATGACCAACCTCTTCTCCCCTATCGTACAGGCTTGTGATGCGATAAGCGGATCTAGACCGGGTGCACGTAGAGAAGATAGCGAGAACTACATCAAGCGTCTGCAAGACCTGGAGAAGTTAGCTCTCGGATTTGAAGGAGTAGAAAAATCATTTGCTATACAAGCGGGTAGAGAACTACGTGTAATAGTAGACAGTGACATTCTGGACGACAAGCAGGCAGACTTACTTTCTTTTGATATTTCTCAGAAAATAATGAAAGAAATGATCTACCCAGGACAAGTAAAAATAACAGTAATACGAGAACGTAGAGCGGTGAATTTTGCTAAATAAACTTGAGTAATCAACGACTAGTTAAGCGTAACTAGTCTCAGAATATACAGAATGGAGTTGCGAGAGTGG
>CAWVTO010000256.1:0-2770 GCA_963932895.1 uncultured bacterium | reverse complement strand
GTTGGCATTTTAGATAACGATTCATTTCTCACGCTGTACAACACCGCACTTCCTGCTTCTGAAAACGAACAACAGTTAGAAACGGGGTTCCGTTGATTGTAAATTCAACGTTAATCAGTAATTAGGATAGTTCCAACTGTGTGTAGGTTAAATAGCTAAATGTGACATGAATAAGACACGGTGTTTCTGATAACCGGCAAAGAACTGCCCTAGAAGCTCACAAACAGACGATCAATGTGCGAAGCACCGTTGGTAGAGGCAGTACGTTTGGTTTTAGCTTGAGGAAAGGGTGGTTTGAATAAATACATGTGACATATAGTCTGTGCGTAGTCTTTTGGCGGTATTGCGTCATATTTTGTGTTATCAAGTGCGATTCAATGAATAGAAGGTACTAAAGAAAGGAAGCCCAAACTACCACTTAGAGAATGGGGTTGTTTCTATTCCTTGGTCTTTCAAAGCATTATTTATCAATGCAATACCCTTGACCCCTAAATTTCTTAAATTTACTAATTCACGTCTATTTATACGAAGTAAATCTCCAATCGTTTGAACATCTGCTGCTATTAAACAATTATTCTCCCTTGTTTTAAGATTTAAAGTACTAATACTTCTTTGTTCTAAATATTTTTCCATTTCCATTTCCATTTCCATTTCCATTTCCATTTTCATTTGATTTTAATTGTTGCGTATTGTATTCTTCAATGATTTCAACTGTTTTTAGCACTTGTTTTTTGTGATTTTCACTCGTTTTGTTAATTAAAATAAGCCTAACACTCGTATATGTGTATGGCACATATATCTCTTTTATTGTTTTGTTATCCTTGTTGGCACTAGTTAATATTTTAGTCAATGATTCATTTCTCACGCTCTACCAAACCGCATTTCCTGCTTCTGAACAACAAATTATAGTTGTTGTAGAAATGGAACTTATCAAATTGTATCACCAATACTAAAAAGAAATTGGTGCAATTGCAACTGTTCCGCTCTGTTTTAGTAGTCGAATCGCTAAGTTTTACACTTAGCAGACATTAAGGGTCTAGACGTGTTGTGCTTTTAGGCTTGGATTAAGGCCGATTGTTCTTTAGGATATATTGGTAGGTCTGCAACTGTGATTCAGCATACATCTGCATACTATCTACTTTAGCTTTCTTTGCCGAAGCATAATTTGTCACATCCTCTTCCTGATACCGATAGAGTCCTGATGTGCCATCTTCTTTTTGTATGAGAAACCAGTTGTGATCCAGAACGCCATATTTATCATCTCCATTGAAATAGATATAGGGTCTATTCGCGGTGTCACATAAGTTGATACCTAAGGTTTTGTTTTCAAAAGGGAGGTTTAAGTAGCCCATGACAGTAGGGAATACATCCAATTGACCGGTGACTTCCGGGTATTCTTGAGCGGGTATATCACCATTGGGAGCAAAAAACAGTAACGGCACATGATTGAAACTAAGCGGCATATCGTATAACGTACGCATGACCGCACCGTGGTCTGCTACCAATACAAAAAGGGTGCTATCGTACCACGGTTGCTCTTTTGATTGCTCAAAAAAGGTACGCAAGCTCCAATCTGCATACTCCACGACTTGTTGTTTCTTATCCTCACTTTTAGCATTGAAATAGGGCGGAATGTAATACGGTCCGTGATCGCTAGCCGTCATAACAACGGCCGTAAAGGGTTTGTTGGTAGAGGCTATTTGGGTGAGTTTGGGCACTGCCGTGCGAAACATATAGTCATCGGGTACACCGAGCGTACTTTTTATCTCCTCACTGGGGTAGTCATCTGCGGCTATTATTTCGTCGCATTTATTGGCTGTAAGAAATCCTTCTACATTATCAAACTGGCCGTCGTGCGTACAGAAATAGATGGTATGGTGTCCCTGTTTCTTTGTGTTTTCAAAAAGACCATCATATTCGGCTATGACTGCTCCTTTCATGGGATGCTTTCGGTATATAGCCGGCAGAGAAAAAAGGCTGCTGAATATGCCATTAAATGTATGTATACCAGCGGAATATGCGTTTGGGTAATAGGCAGATTCATACGATAGACTATCTAAAAAAGGGGTCAAGCTATTGGGGTTTCCGTGCCGTGTCATTTTGCTAGCACTCATACTCTCCATGAGTATGACGACTACGTTTTTCAGGTTATGTTGCGTCGGAGATATGCCCTGTGCCCTAGCTAGGGACATAGCGTCTTTGTTCTCTATAGCCAAGAAATGTTGTGTCATAGACAGAGCCAATGAATCGCTCATAAAATGAATTTCTTGATTTTCTTTTTTCTTGCTCAACAGGTAACTTTTTAAAAACGTAAAGTTTGGGTTTAGACCAAGCTGATTTAAAAAAGCACTCTGACTAAAATAGGCTGTTCCCACGCGTATGGGGGACTTGTGTGCCAATCGGCCACGCATACCGGCTACCAGTAAGAGAGCACCAATGAGCGTAAATGCTATATTGGCAATAAGCCGCGTAGGACGATTTGAGGCCTTAAAAATGCTACGCACTGTACGTATGAAAGCCCAGGTAAGTAGTATTGCGGGCAACAGTATAAGCCAATACTTGGGCTCTTGAGCGATCATTCCCAATACAAACATGGGGCTATCCATCCACTCCAAAGCAGTGATGGACAATCGGGAAAAGAAATGGTTGAAATAGGGGATGTCTGCTGCAGAAATGCCGAAGGCAATACTACACAGCAGAATGACAAGAAAACGTACCGTACCTTCCAATCTACGGTTGGCTTTGGGTATGAAGAGTCCTACACTCAATA
>CAWVTO010000255.1:0-2789 GCA_963932895.1 uncultured bacterium | reverse complement strand
TATAATTTTAGCAAATTTGGGTAAGTCAAACTTGGCTATTAACTCTAGCGATATGACAGGTTTCTCCTCCGTCCAGCTTACCTGGTTGGGCAGCTTAGTGGAGTAGATATGTTCCCAGTGTTCTTTGTTGCTCATTTCTTATTGGCTAGTTTATATGCTTCGTTTAGTTCTCTAAAATCAAGATTTCCGTTGACTGATTTGAGGTACGCTAACAGGGTTAATGCTTTTTTTATTCTAGTGTCAGATGATTTTGGTTTGCCTATTTGGTAGACTAAGCTTCTCTGCTTGCCCATTGTAAGGGTATGAAATATGGCGTGACCTTCTTCGTCTAGTTCCCAGGCGGTCTCTAGTTCTTTAGGTAGCAGCATTCCGTACTTGGTTGTGTCTTTTTCCAGTTGGATATCTACTTTGTCACCAAGTGCTAGTTTGGCTTTTTTGCGAAGCTCTTTATTGGTGTTTATGAAAAAATCGCCTTTGCCTTGTGGCATAAGGGCACAGTGAAATGTGTTTTCCCCATTCACTGTGCAGAGCACTCGTTTGTCTTTATATGCTAGAAATTCATGAGCTTTTTCCTTAGGTATATAGATGGATACATCCCATAGATTTCCTTCTTTACGGAATAAGTATGTTTTAAAACTTTCTGCCATATCGTTTCTTTAGTTCACCAATAATTTCTTCTAATCCATTGAGTTTTATTTCGTACACCGTGTCCAGTTGTACACCCAATGTTCCTTTTGGGAAGCCTCCTTTTCGTTTAAACCACTCCAGGTATTCTATGGGTAGATCGCATAGTCGCCAGCCAGAAAATTTTCCAAACGGCATTTTTACGGTAACTATTTGCTTCAGTATTTCTGGATTTGGTGTCAAGATAGGGTCAAAGGTGGGGAATAATTTTTTAAGATGAAAAGTATGACTACTTTTGTCTTGACATATTTTGTCAGGGCAATGGTTTTTGGAACATATATATCAGAATGGAGAGCAGCAAATGGGTATACCCTGAGCAGTTTGGCACAGCTGTCTGGGGTGGACCAGGCACTCGTATCTAAGTACGAGAAAGGGAAGCGTATGCCAAGCGAAAAGCACATAGTGGCATTGGCTGTAGCTATGGGTATAGATGTATCTGAGCTCAGAGCGAAATTCTTGGTAGATAAAATAGCAGGTATGCTCGAGTATGAGACAAAACCGCAGCAGATACTCATGGCGGCAGAAGATAGGGTTGAGTACTTGGTTTCAAAAAAATCACTGGTAGTGCCTAAGTTGAGCTTAGAAGCAAAGCAAAAACTTAGCGTGATAGATGAGTTGCAGGCAAGATGGAAGGCCTCTAAACCGCTAAGCGGTATTCAGCTGCATAAGATGGAGGAGTACTTTAGTACTCGCTATACCTACGATAGCAATAGGATAGAGGGCAATACACTTACTTTTCAGGAGACCCATCTGGTAGTAGCAGAAGGGCTCACTATAGGTGGCAAGAGTATGGTAGAGCACCTAGAAGCAGTAAATCATACGGAGGCCATAGCTTGGCTCAAGGAGATGGTACATGGTAACGAAGACATTACGAGACGTAATTTGCTGGATATACATGGTCTTATCCTAAAATCTATAAATAGTGGCAATGCTGGGGCGTATCGCTCTGTACCCGTGATGATAGGCGGCAGTGAGCATAAGCCGCCACAGCCTTATATGCTAGAGAAGCTTATGGAGGATTACTTCGTACACTACCAGCAGCAAAAACGGGTGATGCATCCGGTGATACTGGCTGCAGAGATGCACGAGCGTTTGGTGAGTATACACCCATTTATAGATGGTAATGGTCGTACTTCTCGTTTGATTATGAATTTCATTTTGTTGAAAAATGGATATACCGTTACGAGTCTAAAAGGAGACTACAACTCGAGAATGGAATACTATGCAGCTTTAGAAAATGTGCAAGTGAACAACAATCTAGAGCCTTTTTACCATCTCATTTTAGATAAGGTAACGGAAAGTTTAATAGAACATCTGGAGATGGTATAGATAGAAGCCCGTAATAATTAGCGGGCTTTTATGCTTTATTGACAATTGGTTTTGGAGGAAGAAAATAAAAGTTATTTGACCTTAAAATGAGCTAAATTATCAGATGTTTAGGGGTAAATTTGCACCCTTGTTAAGACAATATATCTTCACTATGCTCTGGAGTCTTTCCCCCTTCGGAGAAGCCAAGTTTGGTATACCCTACGGTTTACTCAAAGATTTAAACCCCGTTCTGGTTTTAGTTTTGGCCATTTTTGCCAATATTTTGGTGTTCCCCATGATGTTGTTTTTCTTAAAATCACTGAATGGTTGGCTAATGCGATGGGCAAACTGGTACAAGAAAAGTGCAATTTGGGTGGCTCAGAGAGCTAAAAAAGGTTCGAAAGAGCAACTGGAAAAATATGGATATGTGGGTCTTACCTTATTTGTGATGATACCGTTACCGGGTACAGGTGTTTACGCCGGAACAATTGCCGCATACATTTTTAAGATGGATACCAAGAAAGCCTTTGTTGCTAATGCTATTGGTATTTCAATCTCATCACTGATCGTATGGGGTGCGACTCTTTTAGGCAGAGGAGTGTTTTAACATACGCTGCCTCTCTTATCTCTGGTATTCTTTCTCCGTTTCGCTTCTAAGTAGTAACTTTGATGCAATGAATACTGACATGATAATACTCGGAACACCCAGCGTTACGCTAGACTTTGGCATCCCCGGTTGGGGAATTTTAGTCATAATTGGCCTTATGGTCTTGTCTTACTCTATAGGCAAACGACAA
>CAWVTO010000254.1:0-2798 GCA_963932895.1 uncultured bacterium | reverse complement strand
TGGAGCAAACTGGACTAGATGAATATACTGCGAAAGACCTCTTACTCAAAAACGGTAGTGTGCGAAAAGCGGTGGAAGCTGCCGGGAGGTGGTAAGGTGAAAATATGAATAATTACTAATGAAGATACTATACTTGCTGCTAGTTGGCCTTCTGATCCTAAGTTCGTGCTGTGACGAGTGCCCATCTTTTCCTACGGGAGAAATAATACAACTGGACACAACCGAACAAAGTGGTTTTTCATTCCAAGAAATACAATCGGCGGTTCAAATCCGTTTCAATACAGATACCTCCATTGATACGCTACCGCTAAGTCTAAACACCTCAACGTCATCCCATTTTTATGGACGCATCTCACTCTTTGAATTGGGTCTTAATGAAAATTCAACTCACCTAAAAAATGAACTGTGGATAGGTGATTCTCACATTGCGACACTAAAGAACCCCCAATTCGATATAACACTAGGTAGAGGAGTTTGTTCCTGTGATAATGTATGCTTACTCGCTATTACTATAAATGATACGGTAAGGCAGGTAGCTAATCTTCCGCTAGCAATAAGGGAAAAGTAGCATTCAAAAATGGCTCAGACCCAAGCAGTAGGTTATCTAAGACCTAAACTTATTTACCTTTGCACTCGTGGAAAATATGATAACCATATACGTGACAGACTTAGAAGGTACTGCACATGAGATACTAGCTCCTACAGACATGAGTATGAATGTAATGGAAGCGATACGAGCAAATGAATTGCCAATAAAAGCAACTTGTGGCGGTATGGCCATGTGTGCTACGTGCAATTGTGTTGTAAAAAGCGATCACGAACTCACAGAAATGAGCGAGGACGAAGAAGCAATGCTAGATGAAGCGTTTGTACTCGATATAGCGGGCAGCAGACTTATGTGCCAGATACCCGTAACCAGTGCTATAGACGGACTGGCAATAGAAATGGGTGAACTCACTGGAGAATAAACCATGCTAACTGCAGCCATACGAGAAGCCAACCAGGAAGATGCCGGTTCTATCGCTGACATCTACAATCATTACATAAAAAACACCGTAATAACATTTGATACAGAGACCATCTCTGCTGAGACAATGCACCATAAAATTGTCACCCTTCAAGAAAAATATCCAGTACTGGTCATAACACTTGGCAGTGACATTGCAGGATTTGCTTACGGATCTTCATGGAAAACCAAAGCAGCCTACAAGCACTGTGCAGAAACTACTGTATATATGCATCCTGATTTTCAGGGCAAAGGATTAGGCGTAAGGCTATACAATGCGGTGCTTTCATCATTGCCTCTTTTTGATATTGTGAATGCTATTGCTTGTATTACTATTCCAAACGAAGCGAGCATTAAATTGCACGAAAAACTTGGCTTTCAGAGGGTAGGCCGATTCGATAAGGTCGGTTTCAAAAAAGAAGAATGGATAGACGTAGAATATTGGCAAAAGCAGGTATAGAATAGTGCAAAATATCAGGTCGATTATCCACAGTATATATTTTCCGTACAATTGTTTGAATATACGGAGCAAAGTGGTACTTTTGCGGCCCGATTTTTAAGAATAAAAAAGTTTAATTGTGGATACATTATCATACAAAACCATATCAGCTAATAGCAAGACTGTTGACAAACAGTGGGTTATAGTTGACGCTGAAGGAAAGACGCTAGGTCGTTTTTGTTCTGAAGTAGCCAAAGTACTTAGAGGTAAAACTAAGCCAAATTATACACCACACGTAGATTGTGGTGATAATGTTATCGTAATCAACGCTGAAAAAATTACCATGACTGGTAATAAAATGGACGTGAAAGAGTACGAAACTTTTAGTGGATACCCAGGAGGTAGAAGAGTAACACTTGCAAAACACTTGCTTGAGAAAAAACCAAGAGACCTCGTAGAGCGAGGAGTACGTGGTATGTTACCAAAAAATAGATTGGGCAGAAAGCTATTTACAAACATGCACGTGTATGTAGGAGCTGAGCACCCACATGCGGCACAGAAGCCAACCAAATTAGAGATTTAATCATTATATGGACGTTATAAATACAATTGGGAGAAGAAAATCATCAGTAGCTCGTGTGTACATGAGTGAAGGTAAAGGTGCTATTACGGTCAACAACAGACCGTTGGAAGAGTACTTTGCTTCTCAAGAGTCAAGATACTATGTTAATTTACCTCTTGCAGTTTGCGAGATGGAAGGTAAATATGACATAAAGGTAAACGTAGACGGCGGTGGAACCACTGGTCAAGCAGACGCTATCAAACTTGCTATTGCAAGAGCATTGGTAGAATTGGACGCTGAGCTAAAACCTGCCCTTAGAGCAAGAGGCCTCGTAACAAGAGACTCACGTTCTGTTGAGCGTAAAAAACCAGGACAACCAAAAGCACGTAAGAAAACACAATTTAGTAAGCGTTAATATCATGGGAGCAACTACAGAACAATTATTAGAGGCAGGTGTACACTTTGGTCACCTTACCAGCAAATGGAATCCCAAAATGGCACCATACATCTTTATGGAGCAAAATGGTATTCACATTATTGATCTTAACAAAACTGCGTCTAAACTAGACGAAGCTCAAAGTGCTATAGCTAACATAGCAAGAACTGGCCGTAAGGTTATGTTTGTAGCTACAAAAAAGCAGGCGAAAGAGATCATAGAAGAGAATGCAAAAAAAGTAAATATGCCTTTCGTAAGCCAGAGATGGTTAGGTGGTATGTTGACTAACTTTGCTACTGTTCGTAAGTCTATCAAAAAAATGCAAGCTATCGAGAAAATGAAAACCGATGGTACG
>CAWVTO010000253.1:0-2841 GCA_963932895.1 uncultured bacterium | reverse complement strand
TGTACCCAAGAAGCTAAGAGCATACGTAGGTGTAACGGGTGATTTACAGAAAAATACACTACAAAGTATTAGCTATGAAAATCTTTTCTTAGGCAATAATCTAAACCTATCTAACCCATACGCTTGGCAACTTTTTGCGGGTATGAATGGTAGCTTCAAACGATTTGTGGAGTTTGGTATCAAGATACAGCAAGAGATAATCGCTGACCAATACCTATTCATAAATGACACCAATAATCTGCGTAACTTCACTACTGTAGAAGACGACATGAATAAATTTACATTCTCTGGCGAGCTCAAGTTTAATGTTAATCAAAACATAGACCTTGGTTTCAGAGGAAATGTCTACTCCTACAGTATGGATACCGAACAAGAAGCCTGGCACCTACCTAACTACGACGCAGCTCTATTTGCAACCGTTCGTTTAGCCGATAAAATTTATATAAACGGAGGTTACTTTGCCACAAGTACGCGACAAGCAAGAGATATTGCAGGCAATCGTAGCACTCTTGCAGCTATCAATGATATAAATGTAGGTGTAGAATACCGATACAAGAAAAACATTAGTGGATTTATTCATGTAAATAACGTCCTAAATAAACGATACGAGATATGGAATAACTACCGTGCTCAGGGACTTAATATTCTGGCAGGAGTTACCTTCTCACTTTAAGAAAAAATAAGGACAATTATGCTCCTTATTTCTTAATATTGCATCCAAATGAATTTGGCAAAAGAAATATCATTTTTACTCTACAAACACAACTGTGTTATACTACCTGGTTTTGGTGCTTTTTTGCTACGCGAAAAAGATGCTGAACGCAATGAAGTGGCCAAGTATGCCATGCCAAAGCAAAAGACAGTAACGTTTAACCAGCAAATAGTAAACAACGATGGCTTAGTCGCTAACTATGTTAGCACACAGAACAATTGTAGCTACGAAAGTGGTCTAGAGAAGATAAATGAATACACTATTGAGCTTTGGGACACGCTCAAAAGCAAACGAAACGTAGAGGTTGCAGATGTAGGCACATTCTACTACACACAAGAAGACAAACTTGTTTTTGTACCGTATCACTCTGTCAATTTTGATACAGCATCCTTTGGCTTACCAAAACTACGGTTAAAAACGGTAGAGCTTGCAAGTACTCCTGCCCCAATTGTACATCAAGACGCCACAACAGAGGTACTTGCTCCTGCAAAGGTTGAAGAACCTACTGTAGCATCTCCTATGGTAAGAGAAGTAGTAACCAAAGTAGCGGCTGCAAAAGCAAAAACAAAACAGCGTAACGACAAGCTCCAAGCAAAGAAGCTACAGACTAAAACCAAGCAAGGAAAAACCACATCTCGTTTTTCAGGGCTGGCAGTTGTCAATACATTGGGAGTTTGTTTTTTGATAGGGATGGCATTTGCCCTGCTCAACTTTGAGCAAAACCAAAGCAACCGTCAAATAGCAGACCAGCAAGTAGCATCCATACTGAACGCACCTGATAGTCCAACGCATATCAACATAGCTACTGAGCCTAGTTTTGGAATATATGCCCAAGTAGTTGACCACAACGAAGCCATAGAGCTTACAGAAAGTTTACAAGACAAATACGATAACGCTGAGATAGCTCCAGACAGTAATGATGAGCCTACGGTATTTATTATTTCGTTTCATAATGAGGAACTTGCCAACGAATATAAAAACCTACTCCAAAATAAATTAGACCTAAAATTAATAGTAAAGCAGAAATAATATGAGCATACTACTTCAACTTGTACAAGGTGGCAACGTCGTTTCCGATACAACAGCCGCAGCATCTGAAGGCGGAAGTGCACTAGATGTACTTAGCTTAATATGGAAAGGGGGTATCGTTATGATACCGATTGGAATACTATTTGTAATTGCAGTATACCTCACGTTCGAAAGATACTTTACCATTAAAAAGGCAGGTGTTCTGGATTCTCAGTTTATGGGAGGAATAAAAGAAATGGTAGTTGAAGGGGATATAAAAGGAGCCCAACGTCACTGCCAAGACAAAGGAACTCCTATAGGCCTAATGATAGCAAAAGGACTATCTCGTATAGGCAAACCGCTAAAAGATATAAGCGTAGCAGTAGAAAATGTAGGTAAATTAGAAGTGTATGAATTAGAAAAAGGAATGCCTCTTTTGGCTACCATATCTGGAGCTGCACCCATGCTTGGTTTCTTAGGAACCGTTACGGGTATGATACGTACTTTTAATCAAATGCAAGATAGTGGCCAGCAGATTACTGCAGACCTACTCAGCGGAGGTATAGGTGAAGCTATGATGACGACTGTAGCAGGGCTTGTAGTAGGTATTTTTGCCTACATATCATACAACCTACTTACCAGTATGATTAATAAAGTAGTATATAAAATGGAAGCTACTTCAGTAGAGTTCTTGGATATACTGCACGAACCAGCATAATATGAATCTTAGAAAAAACAGCAAGATAAACACAGAATTCAATGCGTCGAGTATGACCGATATTGTATTTCTGCTGCTTATTTTCTTTATCATAATAAGCTCCGTAGTAAAAGACCCTGCACTCAAACTGGTCTTACCAAAGGGGACAAATGATGTGAATGTCATCAACGAAGTTATTCATGTTTCTGTAGACTCAGACCTCAATTATGCTGTAGACGATATAAAAACTTCATACAACCGTTTACCTTTATTGCTTGAGAAGGTACTAAAAGACAAAACAAATGCAACGGTAAGTGTACGAGGCGATAAAAATGTGCGTTATGAAGATGTAATGAATCTCGTAATGACGGCAGATAAGCTCGGAGCAAAGGTAGTTTTAGCCCTAGACGGATCTAAATAAAGA
>CAWVTO010000252.1:0-2871 GCA_963932895.1 uncultured bacterium | reverse complement strand
TTATCCATAGACCATGTATTTTGTAGCCGGCAGCAGGAATTTTTTCCATCTCCATTTTACCTTTGGCTCCTACAAATTCAATTTGACTCTCCGGATACTTTGCTTTTATCTCATTGGCAATAGCAATGGCAGGAAATATGTGACCTCCTGTGCCCCCTCCTGATATGAGTACACGGTACTTTTTAGGCATTTTCTCTCTCTGGATAAATGGTTCTACTGGCACTCAATATGATGCCCAAGGCAATACTAACAAAAAGGATAGAGGTGCCACCTCTACTCACAATGGGCAGTGCTAATCCCGTAACGGGCAATATATTGACAGCTACTCCCATATTAATAAGGGCTTGTACCACCAAACTAAAAGCTAGTCCAATAGCCATAAGTGCGGCTAATGAATTGTCTGATTTCAGTACAATACGAAATGATCGATAAAGCAAGAGCATGTACAGAACAATCAAGGCTAGTCCACCAAAGATACTTCCATATTCTTCTATGATAATAGCATAAATAAAATCGGCAAATGGTGAAGGCAAAAAGTTCTTTTGACGACTACGACCAGGTCCTGTACCCGTAAATCCACCACGAGCAACTGCAATTTTCGCATGTCTACTCTGGTATGTACCACCATCATCGCTACCATCTGTAAAAGCTTCTATCCTACTTTTCATGGTCGCTATACGACCAAACTCTACGTCTGTATTCATGACATAGGCAAAGGCACTACCTAAGACCAAGACACCTATTACTACGAGCAGACCTACTTGTTTTAGGGGTATTCTACCTAGGAAGAGGACAAGCATACTGGTAAGGAATAATACCGCTGAAGTACTAAAATCTTCTGGGAAGATGAGTAGGCAAATGCCTAGAATAATTCCAAGAATGGGCAATAATGTTCTTTTAAAATCGTGTACTTCCCCTTGTCTTTTGGCCATAAAACGAGCAACAAATGCGACCAAGGCAAGCTTGGCAAAATCAGACGTCTGTACCGTTAAACCTATACCGGGAAGCATAACCCAACGGCGGGCATCATTTATTTCTACCCCAAAAAGCAAGGTATAGATAAGCAATGGAACCGCTAATATGAGCATAATTTGAGCTATACGAGAAAAATACTGAATATTGACCATGTGCGTAAGCCACATTGTAAACAAACCAAAAATCAACAATGCAGAATGCTTGAAAAGGTAATACTCCGTATCACCGCCCCTATCTTGCCATGCCATTGCACCTGTACTACTGTATACCGCTAAAACGCCATACACTGATAGTGCAAATACTACGAACCAAATGTATGGATCGCCTTTCAGGTATTTCCCTAAAAACTCTTTCACCTGTATATTATAGTGATCTTACAGCTCTTTTAAATTGATGACCTCTGTCTTGGTAGTTCTCAAATAAATCGAACGAAGCACACGCTGGAGATAGAAGAACAGTCTCTCCTTTTTCGCCAAGTCCGTAGGCAATATCTACAGCTTCTTGAGCAGATCCTGCATTTATCATCATGTCTACATCCTTGCGAAATGCTTGGTGCAATTTCATGCTGTTTTTCCCGAGACAAACGATCATTCTTACTTTCGCTTTCACCAATGGGCTTAGAGCTTCATAGTCATTACCTTTATCTACACCACCTGCGATCCAGATGATTGGGCTCTGTGCACTTTCTAGTGCATACCAAGTTGCATTTACGTTGGTAGCCTTGCTATCGTTTATGAAACTAATTCCTTTTACTTTTCCGACAAACTCAAGTCTGTGCTCTACGTTTTTGAAATCAGAAAGGCTTTCTCTAATGTTTTCTTTACGAATGAGCAAAGAATTAGCGATGATAGATGCAGCCATGGAATTATACGTATTGTGTTTTCCGGCGATAGTTAATTGATTTACTGGCATATTAAATTCTGTTTTTGGTTTGTTTAACGTTATGTTGATTTGATTATCTGATACCCAAGCACCTTCCTCTATCGGTCCACCATCGTAGGTAAACGGTATGAGTTGGGCGTTTGTAGTGTGATGCTTTAGTTGGTTTACGACACTCTCGTCGTCGGCACAGTAGATGAATTTTTGCTCTGCCGATTGGTTGTTATTTATCCTAAACTTAGACTCAATGTATGCTTGATACGAATCGTACCTATCCAAGTGGTCTGGAGAAATATTGAGCAATACAGCGTAGTCTAATGCTACTGTATGCATACCATCTAGCTGAAAGCTACTGATCTCTAACACGTAGAAGTCCTTATCATCCAAGGCTACTTGCTTAGCAAAACTGATCCCTACATTGCCAGCCATGGCCACATCTAGTCCTGCCTTCTTTAGCAAGTGGTAGGTGAGCAAAGTAGTAGTGGTTTTACCATTGGTACCTGTGATACCAATGAGCGTAGCATTGGTATATGCTGCAGCAAATTCTATCTCTCCTATTACAGGTATTCCCTCTGCTAGTGCTTTAACCACCATTGGAACGGTATCTGCTATCCCTGGGCTTTTTACTATTTTGACAGAAGAAAGAATCTTGGCCTCATTGTGCCCTCCTTCTTCGTACGCTATTCCATATTCATCTAACTCAGCTTTATACTGAGGTTTGATTGTACCGTAGTCGCTCACCCATACATTATACCCTTGTTTTTGGGCTAGTATGGCTGAACCTACACCGCTTTCGGCAGCACCCAATATGGAAATTAGTTTGCTCAATTTCTTATCTTAGCTTGAAAGTAATAATGGTAAAAATGGCTAGCATAATGCCGATAATCCAGAAGCGTACAACTATTTTGGGCTCTGCATATCCCAGTTTTTGGTAATGATGATGAAGTGGAGACATTTTAAAGATCCTACGACCTTCACCGTATTTCTTTTTGGTGTACTTGAAGTAACTTACTTGCA
>CAWVTO010000251.1:0-2876 GCA_963932895.1 uncultured bacterium | reverse complement strand
CTTACCGCAGATAGACCGCTGGAGAAAGTAGATGCATGGGACGGTCAAGCGATTCGTCAAAAGGGTGTTTATAAAAATCATATACGTGCAGAGTTTCAAACGCCAGATGATTATGAAGATACTACGGCATTTAAAGAAATAGCACAACGCGTAAAAAAATGTTTAGACACGGAGATAGCCGGACCTATACATATCAATATTCCCATACGTGAACCATTTTATGATTTTACCACAGATGGCTTAGAAGAAGATTTCAGTCCAATAGTAGATGAACCACCACTATTCGAAATAAGTGCAGCAGCTGTTGCACAACATGCCGGTTTAGATGTTGATTTTAAGAAAGTCTTACTGTTCAACGGGATGGATGATGGGGAGGATATACGTCTAACCAGTGACAACAATAGTGTGATCCTGAGTGATCTTACAGCCAATAAAACCAGCGATGTGTACTACTGGGATGCTATGCTTTTCTCTGCTCAAAGCAAACCCAACGGACTTGAATTTTTGAGTGTGTTGAAACCAGATGTGCTTATCTCCACAGGTACTACCACTATTTCCAAAGGGCTTAAACGCTTTTTGCAATTTCATAAACCAGCCCATCATTTTCATATCACCAGTTTCTATGAGGTAGGAGATATGTTTGAGACTAAACCGACCATCATTCACCCAAAAGATATACGAGTGGTAGAAGAAACAGACAAAGATATAGATGGAGATCGAGCTGGAGCCTATGTGAATGCTTGGCTCAATATGACTCGGGAGTTCCAAGAGCGATTTGGTAAATTAGACTGGAGCAAGTACAATGAGTTTTGTGCAACCAATTATGTACTGAGTAAAATACCAAAGGATGCTATCTTGCACGTGAGTAATAGTATGCCGCCGCGGTATGTATCTTTCTTGCTCAATAGTGATATCCGGAATTTTACAGTGTATTGCAACAGAGGTACTAGTGGAATAGATGGCAGTACAAGTACTGCTGTGGGCAATGCCATGCTTGCTACAGAGGATGTATACCTCATAACAGGAGATGTAGCATTTTTCTATGATATCAATGGTTTGTATAATGATTCGTTGCCCAAGAATCTAAAAATTATCCTTCTCAATAACGGAGCAGGAGGCATATTTGAGCTGATAGCGGGTCCAGAAAAAATGGGAGAAGCTCTGCAATATCAGACTACGCCGCAGGGTAAAACGGCTGAACACTTGGCCGCTCACTTTGGGCTAGCCTATCATGGGGCAGACACTACAGGTAAATTTGCTCAAGGTATGGAGCTGCTCGTAGCGAATGAAAACCCTATGATTTTAGAAGTGTTCACGAGTAGAGAGAGTAATCAATCCTTCTTTAGTCAGTTTAAGAGTTTATAGCAAAAAAAAATCCTTTTGGCTCAGCCAGAAGGATTTTAAGATTTTTAATTTCTATGGATTAAAATGTATCTCCGTAGCTTCCGTCTTTTGGCTTAAGGTCACCTGTGATAATTCTAATTAGATCAATTAACACCCAGATGCCGAAGCCACCAAATGTAAGTAATTGAACTACCCCTTGCCAGATGTATCCTAGGTAGAAGCGGTGTATACCTAATCCGCCTACTAGTAGACAAAGTACTAGAGCGATAATTTGGCTTTGACCTTCTGCGTCAGTTGCTGAAGCTTCAGTAGGCTGCTCAGCAGTCATAACTGTTTCTGTGTCTACTGCTTTTTTAACTGGGAAAGCTGCATTTACTTGGTTAGCAAAAAGTATTGCTCCCATAGAAAATGTTAAAATTCTTAAAGTTTGTTTTAGTGTCATAATTTTTTATTTTGTTATAAATGTTACTTTGCGAAAGTATATGAAAGAATCGAGAGAAAACTATTTGCGTAAATCTTTCTTCGGAATTCTTATCCTGTTAAGCCATTTTTCTTTTGCTCAAATGTCCGAAGACTTTAGCTTTATGGGTGTGTTGCAAACAACTGATCGTCAGATGATGACGTATAAAATAGAGGTAACAATAAATGATGGCATAGTCTCCGGGTCGTCACTTATGGACATAGATGGGCCCAATGCTACCACCTCTAGTCTCACGGGAACGTATGACTATAAGACAAAGCTTCTAAGCTTCACTGAGGATAAAGTGCTCTCCTCTAAAGCTCCTTTGGATGGAGACTTTTGTTTCATTAGTGTAGCGGCTAAGATGACTGTAAAGAAGAATAAATCTCATCTCAATGGCGACTTTTGGGGACTAGTAGACAAGAAGGACAGCTGTGTGATCGGAGAGGTAAACATGGTAGCGACAGCCTATATTATGAAAACAATGGCTCGAGTAGAAAAGGTAGTTAAAAAAACAGGCACTAAAGATTCTACGACACTGGCCAATTCAGATTTAGATATTTTCGTAAAGTCTATTAATACGCAACGTATATCTAGCACAGAGAGTGTATCCATAAGTGCTGTAAGCGGTAAGTGCATGCTAAAGATATGGGATGATGGCATAGAAGATGGAGATGTGGTGAGTGTAAAACTAAATGGTACGCTAGTGCTGCATAATTATACTTTAACCAAAGGTGTAAAGACTATTGGACTTACTTTATCAAAAGGCGAGAATACGATAGAAATAATAGCACATAATACCGGCACTAGGTTCCCAAATACGGCGTATCTTTCTGTAGAAGATGCAGTATCCAAAACCAAGCTTTCTTCTAATCTAGAAAAAGATCAAACAGCTATGATAAAAGTGGTATACTAATTCTAATAATTAATAAAACTTAATACTTTATTTGCAACTATGTCTACAGATTCAACAGCATCAAAAAGAATAGCATTACATGATAAGCACGTAGCACTAGGGGCTAAAATGGTTCCATTCGCAGGGTTTGATATGCCATTGCAGTATGCAGGTTTA
>CAWVTO010000250.1:0-2881 GCA_963932895.1 uncultured bacterium | reverse complement strand
AGAAACAGACTTATATAGCGGTGTTATGGCGACTCCCCGAACAGTTCCTCGAGCACATGGCCAAACTGGAGGTGTTGCATTTGAACTTGCTCGGTCTATGTTCATACAGTACATCACAGTTGACTAGTTTCAGGTCTTTTATTTCAAAACTAACTATAGTACCGTCATCCGTACGGGGTTTTGTAATGTCATAGTTGGTTCCGTAGTTCAGGTCTGCTATCCGCAGTTTTCCGCCCCTAAGGACTACTTTGTCTATTACATATTCTCCTTTATAGAGCTTCCATACATCTACAAACAGATTAAGCTCATCTGCAACAAGCAATTTTTCTTTATAATATGGTGTGCTTTCATCTATAGAAACCTTGGCGAGTTTAATACCTAGATTTGGAAAGTCTCGAAGACCAGAAATGGTAATTTCTTCTACAGCTACTTCTACAGCTAGTGTATTGTTTATTTCAGAAATGAGTATGGGTTTAATATTTTGATGAAAGTAGAAGACAATACTTGCTGCTACTAGGATGAAGAGGATAAATAGAACCGATGCTATTTTGATTATTTGTTTCACTTATTGTTTTTGGCTGAGCAAAAGAAGTAATAAACATCTAATACGCTTAGTAAAACGAATCAACAATACACAATGGTATGTCCAATAGTGTATTGTTTCCTAAAACCTTAAGGGACAGAAAAAAGTACAAATGAAAAAAGCCTCGCAGTTGCGAGGCTTTTTTGAAGTGGGCAATGTTGGATTCGAACCAACGACCCCCTGCTTGTAAGGCAGGTGCTCTAAACCAACTGAGCTAATCGCCCTCTTTCCCTTAGAGGGCTGCAAATATAATTTGGGTTACCCAAAAACAAAATAAAACTTTCAGTTTGCAGCCTTTTTATTTTGTGTGTGACTTTACACTGCCGAATATTGCGGTTAAGTGATTGATTTACAGTAGGTATAAAGGCAATTTTATTTATTGTCGAGCAAAATTAGTAGCAGACAAATGAAAACAACGTCATGAGGCTTTGTTCTAAACAAAACGGATTATTGGTATACCAGAGGTAAGGTGAAGGTAGATGATGTAAACTTGCACTATGCGTGCATTGATACAGCGAGTTACTCAAGCGAAGGTGGAGATCGTAGGGAGACCGGACTCAGTAATAGGTAAAGGCCTATTGGTACTTTTGGGTATAGAAGAAGGAGATGGTCAGGAAGATATCAGCTGGCTTGTTCAGAAGATTTCAAAAATGCGAATTTTTGGTGATGTGGAAGGTAAGATGAATGCCAGTATCTTGGACCTTCAAGGTGAGATGCTGATTGTAAGCCAATTTACACTGCATGCCAGTACCAAAAAAGGGAATAGACCCTCTTTTATAAAGGCGGCAAGACCAGAAACAGCCACTGATCTCTATGGAAATTTTGTAGCACAGTGCAACGTACTTTTACCCGTAAAAACGGGTCAGTTTGGTGCAGATATGAAAGTATCGTTGGTAAATGACGGGCCAGTAACTATCTGGCTAGACAGTAAAAATAGAGAGTAAGACTAAGCTTCGTCTCTTTTATCTGCTCCCCAAAGTAACTTGTTGCGTATGGTATCCATATACGTAGTGCCTTGTGGTTGTATCATAATAAAATCAAAGTGTGCACGTCTAAGGGTAAGCTTGGTATTGCTAGGGACAACAAACGACCGCGAATCCAGTGTGATAAGTACAGTGTCTGCTCGTGCACTTGTTTCTATTTCTAGTACGTGGGTGTCTGGTATTACCGCAGGACGTACTGTAAGGTTGTGAGCAGCTATAGGCGTGATTACAAATGACTGACTCCCTGGGAATATAAGTGGTCCGCCACAACTAAGTGAGTACCCAGATGATCCAGTTGGAGTGCCAATTATCAATCCATCTGCCCAGTAATTGTTTAAAAAAGAGCCATTCAAGTTGGTCTTTACAGTAATCATTGCAGACGTATCACGCTTTTGAACGACAAAGTCATTCAGAGCATAAGGAAAATTATTTATCTCTGGTATATCGCACTCAATATGTATGAGTGCACGCCTCTCTAGATTAATTTGTCCTTTCTTCAGAGCGATGATGGCATCTTCTACTTCATCCATTTTGATGTTCGCTAAGAAACCCAATCTGCCTAGATTTACACCCATTACAGGCAAGCCAGAATCTTTCACTAGCGATAGGGTGTCTAGGGCTGTACCATCTCCTCCTAGGCTTATTAAGCAGGTGAAATGTTCTAATGTGAGTTGTAGATCTTCACAAGAGTTGCAGGTGATACCATATGTTTCTTTTAAGAAAGCAGAATAGCTTGTGCTTACCTCATAGTCAATACTATGACTAGTGAGTATTGAAGTGAAATTTTGATAAAAAGCTTTAAAATTTCTCGTTTCAATATGTCTGCCGTAAAGTGCTACTTTCATGTTAGATTGCTTTTTTGAAGTGTAAAAATAAACCACCTTTTCCTAAACTGTTCAAACTATATTCTAGTCGTAGTAGTCGGTCGTTGTACAATAGGGTGTTTAGTCCTAATCCAATGGAGTAAATGGGTTGTTGATTAAGTTGATTGCTACTTCTAGTATTATTGGAGGTGGCATAGCCGCCGTCTATGTATCCTTCAGCATAGATATTGACGGGAAGTTTTTTGTAGTTTTCGATGGGAATAATATTCAGGATTAATTCATTGTTGATCAAGTGATAGCGAATTGCTGCATTGGTTTTCCAACCGAAAGTGCCATCTATAACATAGTGTTCGTAACCCCTTACCACCTCGTTGTATCCCAGTAGTTTACGATCGGAGTAGGGTGCGTTTTGGTTAGTGTTGTATTGGAAGTATACCGAAAGTGCAGAAGACCACCTGTATGACAATTCATGAAACTGTTGTAACCGGGAT
>CAWVTO010000249.1:0-2896 GCA_963932895.1 uncultured bacterium | reverse complement strand
CTACTACAAAAGGCTTAATTAATCGTTTAATGAAGAACCTCTTTATTCCTGTTGGCCGTTTGTACTTACCGGGGTCATAGACAAACTCATAGGCTACATTTACATGGGCTAGCATTTGAGCAGCATTCATCATACCCCACTCTGGTTTAGTTTCACTTGTAATATTTTCTATTCTGGCTATCGCTTTTTTGCACTCTTGCTTTGCAAATAAATCTGGATACGTCATACCACAAATTTAAAAAAACGAACACTGTTTCTTTCATACCCTTCATTTACAGACTATTAATGACAAAAAAAGGAGATAGAGGCTACTATTAACTCTATTTTTCATATGCACAAAATTACTTAGCATTCACCCATTTTAGGGTTTGAATTCCTCCTTGGTTAATAGCATGGATAATAAAAAGGCCCAGACCATAATCACTTTTATGGATGGATGCTTTATCCATAAATACCTTATCTGTAATTATTTGACCAACCTTATTTCTTATAATTCTACGTGTTTCTATATGCGGCTCAATACTAAATTTATTAGAAGTCTGTTTTAATACGTCAGCACTAGACGCATTGTCATTCACCTTAACTACATCACTGTATTCATATTGGTCATCAAAATCTACTTGTTTTAATTTATAAAATGCAGGTCTATGATAATCGTAATCCACAAAGCTGTATACCTGGATAGAATGAGACGTGCCGTGCCCCTCTTCTCTTCCAATATTAAAAAATGATGTGCCGTTCGTAGATTTGAGAATATCAAAATAGTGGTTATTCAACTCTGATGCCGTAGACCAATTCAATGAGACAATATTATTGCTCATTTCTGCTGAGAAACTAATAAGATCAACGGGTAAGGCACAGCCACCAGTAACAGAAAATGATCCTGAAAAACTTTGACGGATGCTGTTGCTCCCACCATAATTTGAAGCTGTGAACAATGACATTTTTAAAGATGATAGAGTCCCAGTTGTTGATCCTGTATAAATACTATTATCTACCTCCGCTACTGCAATTGCGTTGGTACCATTGGTGAGTCCTGCAGGCAGTGCCGAAGTATTAGAAGAAGTGGCGTTTGTTTGCCACACAGACGGCCCCTCTATGTTCAAGGCAGTAATCATCGATGGTGAAGCAGATGTCCCTTGATAAATGATTATTTGATCACCACTAGCAGATAATGACATACTACTTGTAGGAATAGCAATAATATCACCACAAGCTGCTCCTGAGGTAAAAGTAAAAACATCTGTCCCTTCACCACCTCTAAACACTCCTGTACTCAACCACCCGTTATCTGTAAGGCGTATGACTGTACCTGAAGCAATTGTAGTCAATGCAACTACACGTACTTCGTCTGGATTGTCCGTATTGACTAGTATGATAGCTAAATCACCTGGAACAAGAACAGTCTGTGCTTTTAATTTTGTTAATGTACTAGTGATTAATAGTGAAATAAGAAATATTTTCAGTTTCATTGCTTCTGTAGTTAGAGTAGAAATAGTAAGGTAGTTTGTCAATTGTCAATATTAACGCTTAATGTAAAAAGGCAGCATTAAACATGCAAAATAGTTTAGACTAATCCATTGGTTTTTTGGCTAACTTAATGCGTAATTACCTTTTTTCTCAACAGACGAAAACACCGAAGAATTGAATAGTGTTAATTAGCATTACTAAGGGAATTGCATCTTAATCCAGTCATATAACAAAATTAAAAATTAGACGAATTGCCATACATTAAACGTTAATCTAGCGGACAATGCGATTGAAATGAGCCTATTCAAAACTACCCTTAGTGAGAATATTTCTGAATACTCCATTAAATGCTAAATTTGTGTCGTGATTGAATTTTTAAGATTTAATGCACCCAACCAGAGACTACCTAAACTGCAAAAATAAGTGGAGAAGAAATCAACCGTACGTAAAGCAACACCGCAAGACATCACTGCCATATTAGCCCTCGTAAGAGAACTAGCCGTATACGAAAAAGCTCCTGCTGAAGTATCCAATACGGAAGAAATGATGCTTGCAGACGGTTTTGGCAGCACAAAAATATTCGACGCTTTTGTGGCAGAATATGAGGGTAAGATAATAGGAACAGCAATCATCTACTACCGCTATAGTACTTGGAAAGGCAAGTGTCTTTACTTAGAGGATCTTATTGTTTCTGAACCGTATCGTGGCATAGGAGCCGGCAAACAACTATTCAACACATGTATCGATTTTGGCAAAAAAATGGAGTGTAAGCGTATGGTATGGCAAGTGCTCGACTGGAATGAGCCCGCTTTAGGTTTTTATAAAACCTACGGAGCTCACCTCGACGGAGAATGGATAAACGGTTCACTCGAATTATGAGCAGAAAAAAAATCATTTGGCTAATTATCATAGTTTTAGATGTAATCTTAGTCTATTTCAATCCAAGTACTTTTGATACTGGTGATAGTGTACTTCATTATGTTGAGGCACACCAAGCGTGGCAAACACCGCATTATTTTATGAATATGTGGTCAAAGCCTCTTTTTATTCTTCTATCTTCTCCTTTTGCAGCTTTGGGATGGTGGGGAATGAAGCTATTTAACACAGCGTGCGTGCTGGTTTCTGCGTACCTCACTCAGCGTATCTTCGAGCACTATTCACTCAATGGATGGTGGGGAGTGTTTCTGTCATTCTTTGCCTATAGTTTCTTTTTGGTTCAATCCTCGGGTCTTACAGAGCCTCTTTTTATGTTAGGGCTTACAGCCATAGTATACTTTGAACTCAAGGATAAGACAGCATTAGCGATGACTATACTGTCCTTTTTACCGTTTATTCGCTCAGAAGGTTATGTGGTAGCAGTTGTTATACTTCTATATTTACTCATAGCTAAGAAATGGAAATATTTGCCGTATGTAGTCATTGGCAC
>CAWVTO010000248.1:0-2932 GCA_963932895.1 uncultured bacterium | reverse complement strand
TTGCGAAACTTAGCCATATCCGCAGGCTTCAGTGAAGATACCTCAATATCGTTATAGCTCACCGACCCTCCTTTTGGAGCATCTAGCGTACCGAGCAATTGCAGTAATGTGGATTTGCCCGCACCACTGGGGCCCGTTATCGAAACTATCTCACCCTGCTTTATCGCTACATCTACCGATTGTAAGACCTGCAAGTCTCCATAGCTTTTGCTTAAATTTATACCCTTTATCATGCCTTTGAGCAAAGGAAATCAATATTCTGTTGCTAAACTAAAACATATGCCATAAAAAAAGCTGCTCATCTTTCGAAAAGCAGCCTATACATTTAGTACCCAAGGGTAAGAATACGTTTGTGAGACGGTCTTATTGTCTTTAACTCATGTGGATATACCGCATAAACTCACTACGTGTAGCTTCTTTTAAAAACTCACCACTCAATGCAGATGTAATGGTACTAGAGGTAACATCTTCTACACCACGACACTCTACGCACATATGACGAGCGTCTATAGACACTGCAACGTCTTCTATGCCGAGGGTGCTTTTTAGGGCTTCTGCTATTTGCTTTGTGAGCCTCTCTTGTACTTGTGGTCGCTTTGCGTAGTACTTCACCATACGGTGTATTTTGCTAAGCCCTATGACTTTACCGTTTGCTATGTAGGCTACGTGAGCTTTTCCAATAATGGGTACAAAGTGATGCTCGCACTGTGAATATACCGAGATGTTTTTCTCTACCAACATCTGGTTGTAGCCGTACTTATTTTCAAATAGAGTGACCGCAGGCTTGTTTTTGGGGTCTAACCCACTAAAAATTTCCTTAACATACATTTTGGCTACTCTATTGGGCGTATTTTTCAGACTGTCATCCGTTAGATCTAGTCCCAATGTCTCCATTATAACCTTAAAATGCTCCTGTATTTTAGCAATTTTTTCATCATCGCTTAGGTCAAATGCATCGGGACGCATTGGTGTATCTAGTGCAGCGTTGAAGCTGTGCACTTCATGTTTTTTGTTATCGTCCTTCATATTCTACAAAGTTTCTTTCGGTTTCGTATAGTGTAATGTGTAACTCGAGTGCTGGGTCAAGGTGTTTCTTGATGCGGTGCCAAGCAACGTATGCTATGTTTTCTGCAGTGGGATTTAAGTTGGCGAAATCTGCTACATCCATACTCAAATTTTTGTGATCAAAACGATCCGTAACTTCAGCACGTATAATGTCTTTCAGCACCTTAAGGTCCAATAAATATCCAGACTCTTGATCTACCTCTCCGGTTACCTTTACCACAAGTTTATAATTATGACCGTGGTAGTTTTTATTGTTACAAAGACCAAAGAACTGTTCATTCTTCTCGTCACTCCATTTCGGATTGTGCAGGCGGTGTGCTGCATTAAATCTTTCGACTCTACTTGCTGAGGCTATCATTGGTAATACAAACATCTACTTTTAGAAATTTGTTTCATAGTTTTTATGAATTATCTTGATATCTGCTGTTTAAACTCTAAAATAAATTGCCGCTAATGTATCCTTAAGCATAACTATATGACTACCAGAATATTGCATTTTTGTTTAATGTTTTTTAAGAATAATTAAACAAAACTAACTGTACATACATTTAATTGTTGTAATTTTGCTAGACATCATTAAACAAAATGAAAAACGAACTAACATTTGAGCAGAATATGCAGACGTTTCAGCCTATGCTTAGGAACTATGCATTGCAGCTTACACAAAACATGGACGATGCCAATGACTTAGTACAAGAGACTTTCTTGAAAGCCATGACGTATTCTAGCAAATTTAAGAAAGGTACTAACCTCAAGGGATGGCTATTCACTATAATGCGTAATAGTTTCATTAACAACTACAGGCGAATCACAAAAAGGAACACATTCCTGGATACTCAAGAAGAGCAGTTTATAATAGATAGTGCCAAAACATTCAACACATTCAATGATGGAGAGTCCAAATTTATCCGTCAAGACTTGGCCGATGCTATTGATTTGCTTCCAGACGATTTACGTATCACTTTTGAAATGAATACACTTGGATACAAATACCACGAAATTGCTGAGAAGATAAAAATTCCGATAGGTACTGTAAAAACGAGAATATTCGTAGCAAGAAGAAAGTTACGAAAGCACCTAGCTGAGTATGAGCATTTGTTCAATTTAAACGCTAGCTAGTAGCTATTTATTCTTATAGAACTTTAATGCCTTTATAGGGTTATCTACTTGCACTGCGTCTAAATATTTATAGTCCCAATTGGTATAATCCTTATTTAGCTTTTGCCCATAGAGTGAGATATGTTTTCCACTGTCCTTTAAGCGTTTTTCCAGCATATTATTTCTCTCATCGAAACGCGACACAATGCCTTGCAGCTTAAATCTGAATACGTCATTGACACCGATACTATCTAATGGTGCTATTAAACGGCAGTTATAATCTCCGAGTCTTTTCAGATAAAAAAGAAAATTGGCATCATAACTTTCGGTCGCAAGTCGTTCCTTATTTTCAATTGAAGCTATTCTGCGTGCATATAATTTTGCTAAATCATCCAGTTGCTTGTTATCTTCTATTCTAGTATTTACTTGTAAACTAATCGGTTGCGTCTTCCATGTAGTGTTAAGTAACACTATAAAGCTATCTAGTCCTATTACGGATTGTGAGTAATCATTGTTGAATTGCTTGCGGTAATAGCAACCTATTGCGTCTGATGAATTAACTCCTGACACCGCACCTTTGCATTGTGTTTTTTGTTCCAGAAATTCGTCGTGAAAAACAATAAGAGTGCTATCTGCGGTAAAACGAACGTCAACCTCTATACCATCCAACGCATAAAAATCCAAAGCCCTTTTCATACTGCCAACAGAATTTGGAGCGTACAACGCACTTATATTGCTAAAACCCTCTCCCCCGTGTCCGATTAGTTGT
>CAWVTO010000247.1:0-2954 GCA_963932895.1 uncultured bacterium | reverse complement strand
TTGGCTTTTGTTAAGTTCATTTTATTTTGAAGAAATCCTCGCTAATTATTACTGCCTTAATATGTCCTATAATTCCAAAAAGAGCGAAAAAAATTAATGTTAAAATGTCCAAAAAAATCAAACCTTTTTTCATAAAACTTCTTAAAAAAAACACTAACCATTAGAACTGTTCAAAGGTATTTTTTTAATTAAACCAAGCATACATCTAGCAATCTTATACATGACATAGCCAGTAGTACACAATAGCTTTCCTAGATTCCCGTTCTACTTTCGCTATGTCCCCAAAAATCCATTTGAAAGAACTCCAATTGCCTCTATTTCTTTTCCTCATTTTTGTGCTAAATGTGCTTGTCTATTTCAGAGCTGCATGGACTATAGAACCTACCACTAAAATTTTTGAAGAATGTGTCAGAAATTCCGGAAGAGTATCTGCAGGGTTCAATTTATTAATTTTACTAATCGTAGGCCATTGGGGCTTGAAAACGATATACCAAGATAGGACAATGAAAAAGGTGTTCCTTTTGATGTTTATTCTTTTTGCGGTAAATCACATGATACATCTCTTTTTTCTAACACAATATTTCGTATTAGAACACCGTGAGATGTTGAGCATCGGCCAGAATACACGTTCTTTAATCACTTTTGTTTGTGTTATACTCGTTCCCATTATTCTTCTACGATTTAGAACACTAAGCAAGGGATTATATATACTCATATTGGCCCATATATTCAACGTCACCTATTTAATGTGCAAGCTTTTCTATTCGCGTTACAAACCGTACGACGCCGCATACATACACCGCATAGGCGTTGTAATTATGATTAGTAGTGTACTCTATGTGCTGTATCGTGTATATGCTGAAAGGGGAATAAAATCAGGAAAGGAATACAAATAGGATTTTGACTTTTCTATATCGCATTCATCGCCCTTTCTAAATCTGCAATCAAATCGTCGGCATCTTCTATGCCTACACTGAGTCTAATGAGCGAATCTACTACACCCGATTTTTCGCGTATATCTTTGGGTATACTAGCGTGTGTCATAGTAGCAGGATGACCAATAAGGCTCTCCACACCACCAAGGCTCTCTGCTAGTGCAAACAATTGTGTACTTGCCGCTATTTTCTTCGCATCTTCCAGAGCATTTCCTTTCAGCGAAAAAGATATCATTCCACCAAAACCGCTCATTTGCCTCTTGGCTACATCGTGGTTGGGATGATCTGTAAACCCAGGCCAGTATACTTTGTCTACTTTTGAGTGAGATTTAAGCCAATGAGCTATCTTCTCTCCGTTTTCACAATGCCTCTGCATACGCACATGAAGCGTTTTAATGCCTCTGAGAGCAAGAAACGAATCCATAGGTGCAGTTACCGCACCGCTACTGTTTTGTATGCGATACATCTCCTTGGCTATCTTCTCGTCGGAACATACCAGAGCTCCCATCACTACATCTGAGTGACCACCCAAGTATTTGGTTACCGAGTGCATTACAATGTCTGCACCTTGGTCCAGTGGGTTTTGCAGATAGGGAGTAGCAAAGGTATTGTCTACTCCGAGCATTACTCCTGCTTCTTTCGCTATCGCTGCAGTTGCCGCTATATCTATGATATTCATCATAGGATTAGTCGGTGTCTCTACCCAGATTAGCTTGGTATTAGCGTTTAATGCATTCTTAATATTGTGTACATCAAGCATATCTACAAAGTGAAACTTGATGCCATACTGCTCAAAAATACTGGTAAACAATCGGTATGTTCCTCCATACAAATCACCCGTAGAAATCACTTCGTCACCCGGTTTCAGCATTTTGATAACACAATCTATTGCCGCTAGGCCACTACCAAAACAAGCTCCATACCTACCATTTTCTATAGCTGCTAGGTTAGACTCCAACGCACTCCGCGTAGGATTACCAGACCTGCTATACGCATAGCCTTTGTTCACTCCTATGGCATCTTGCACGTAGGTAGTGGTTTGGTATATAGGCGTCATTATGGCTCCAGTAGTTGGGTCTGGTTCTAAACCGCCGTGTATTGCTTTGGTTCCGAATTTCATTTTATCCGTATTCATTGTGTCAAATGTAATCACTGCATTATGGCCTCACAACACAAACTCTCAGACTATTTTTTTGCCATAAATTTAGACTTCGTTACATTTACAACATATTATGATCACGAACCTAAAATATGTTTTGCTCGGTATTGTTCTGGGGAGTCTCATTGTCTTTTTGATGTACAGCAAGTCTGCCGATACCAGCACACAAGAGGATGCCGATGCAGTGATAGACCGCATAGAAGCAGTAAAAAAAATCGTAGTGACCGAAGGCTACTTCACTGAACTGTACAACCACAAAGAAGCAGACAAGTACTTCTATGACTTGATAGCCTTTGAGAAAAAGGCATTTCTACTGGTAAAAGGAAAAGCCAGTGTAAGCTATGATCTTACCCAAATGGAATATCAAATAAATGAGGATACTAAAACTATCTCGTTAATAAATATGCCTGCTCCGCAGGTAAGCATAGAGCCTGAGATAAAGTACTATGACCTGCAAGAAAGCTCGTTTAACTCTTTTAGTACAGACGACTACAACAAACTAAACAGCCAAGCCATAAGCAAACTACGGGAGAAAATAGACAAAAGTGACCTGAAGAAAATGGCTCGCAATGCGTTAGAAACTACACTCAATGATCTTCAGATAGTAGGTAAAGAGCTGGGATGGAAAATAGTAGTACCTCAGACGTAGGCTGAGTCACTAGACTTTGGATAAAGAAACTTTCAGAAGACTACAAAACAAGGAATTTAGTGTGACTGTATTAAAAGTACCTGCGGGAAGTTTAGTAACCCCATCACAAAATCGATGATGGGTTTTAGTGGGGTTATAAAGTGCTCACGACTGGAGTCGAACCAGCACGTCCTAAAGCGGACACCAGCCCCTCAAGCTGGCGTGTCTACCA
>CAWVTO010000246.1:0-2957 GCA_963932895.1 uncultured bacterium | reverse complement strand
TCTATGCCTATTGCACTAGCGGTTACTAAGCTTTTCAGGTTAAAGTACGAATACTGTATGGTCAGTACGTTGGCGTAGTACTGCTTCTCTTTCAGAAGATCTCCTAGCGATGAGTGAGCGTATCCCAGTTTTATAACCGGCTCACCATTTATGATTTGATACATACCACCTACAGAGGTAGTGTGTGCCATGAGTACTTCGTCTGCGTGGTGCTTTTTGATATCGCCAAAGTCTTCGGCCAATCCTTTTAGTATTTCGCTTTTGATGCTACGCTCTATGCTTTTTTCGGTATCGCCATCGCTTAGTCCATGCTCATCGAGCAAGCGGTCTATATTTTCGAAGTGATACGTAGCTACACTCGGTACAGGTATGCCACTAAAAACAGCACGTATTTTTTGGTCTTCGGCTACGCCAAGGTCTTTTTTTGTTTTTTGTATAAAAGCCTCAAAAGGAGAAGTAGTCTTACTGGCTTCGCTTATGAGGTAGTCTATTTTGGCTTGCTTGCCGCTAATGTCTTTGAGTGCAGCATTTAGATCTGCCTGAAACTTAGGCACTGCCATCAATGTTTTAAAATGCAGTTCTACAAAACCATCAAAAAACAGTACGGACTCGTCTCCATCTTCAGCCGTTTTTTCAAACTGCTGTTTGCCAAATATCTGAAATAATTTGCTGCAAAATTGATCTATCTGAGCCTTATTTACTCCTGTAATAATGAGTTGAGGATAGGAGCTAGGGGCCTTTATGCTCGCGTTTTTCATATACACAAAACTCTCCAGTACTTCTATTACTGCTTGCCCTCCTACAGCTCCGGTACCGCCAAAGAATACCATTTTAAATTCAAATGGATTGGCCGCTTTACCTGCGGCAAGTTCTTTTAGTTTTAAGAAGAAAGATTGGTGTTTATGTTGCCTAAAATCGTCTTTGCTGAGCATTGCTTTTTGTTTGTATTCTTAAGGAACGCAAAAATAACAAAATGCGGCTCTTTACAGCAGAGTATGGGCATTCGAGAAGATTAACTAGGTGAAAATGTGGGTTGATTTACCCCGCTTGTTTTAGAAGTCTTATCGCTTCAAAGCATGGTGGTATTCAGGTTTTGGCGAGAATGTAGCGTAAACCACTACTATGAAACAATGGCTATAATTTGACAATTAGTTCCATATTGGCACTCACAAAAGCTTTTAGTGGAATGTACATTGCTTTCTTCTCTTCGGTAGTGTTTAAGCTCAATATGTCTGGTGATAACAGAAGGTTGGAGTGGCCTAAACCAAGAATTTCCTTCTCGGTTTTTATACCTAAACCGATGCACCATACGCAGGTATAGTTGTCCGTTTTTTCAAGTATACTTAGGTCAGTACTCAGGTGTTTTGCGGCTTGCGGTATATTAAGTGCTGCCAGTATTTTTTGAAATGCACTATCTGCTACCATATAGCTGTCTTTTAAGTTTTGGGAAGTTAAAATAACAAAAGGTTGAATGGTATGGTATGCTGCCTTGGCCTCTTGTACCACTATGTCAGATGTTGTTTTATCGGAGTCTGCCTGAGGTTCGCTTGCGTCATTTGACTCGCTTTTTTCAGTTTCGGCTGTATCCAAGTGAGTTGTTACAGATTTTGTTTCGGGCTCTTTGGTAAGTTGATCCTGTGGTAAAACGACCAAAGAAGTAAAGAGCAAGGATATGTCGTCGTCTGGCAAAAGATTCACCCTACAAAGCAACGAATATTTTTTGTAATATGGTTGCTGTAGAGAGCTTAATAAAAACAGTTATATTGAGTACCCAGTATGTCGTAGAGTCTCACCTATTTATCCTTGCTGAACCAAATAGTACATTTGAGCGTTACTTTTGCACCAATGCAAATAGTTCAAAATTCACAATCCAACGTACTCAATGTAGACTTCGATAACCTAGAATTCGGCAAGGTTTTTACCGATTATATGATGGTGTCAGATTATGACGGTGAGGAGTGGAGTGATTTTGAAATCCAGCCATTGCAGGCACTTTCTATGCATCCAGCGACTTCTGTATTGCATTATGGTCAGGCGATTTTTGAAGGATTAAAAGCATACAAGGGTGAAAATAATGCTGTAAACATCTTTCGATTGGAAGATAACTTAAAACGCATGAATGCCAGTGCACATCGTATGATGATGCCGCAGTTGGATGAGAGAAAAACCAAAGATGCTATCATGAAATATGTAGCAGAACAAAAAGCGTGGATACCAAAACGTTCTCAAGGATCTCTGTATGTGCGTCCGTTTATGATCTCTACCGACCATACGCTTAGAGCTGTAGCCAGTCAAACGTATCGTTTTATAGTAATAGCTTGTCCAGTAGGCTTCTACTATGATACTCCGCTTAGTATATACTTGGAAAAGGAGCATAGGAGAGCAGCCAAAGGTGGAGTAGGATATGCTAAAGCAGCAGGCAACTATGCTGCATCTTTTTATCCTTCGGTAAAAGCCAAAAACTTAGGTTTTGATCAAGTGCTTTGGACAGACATTACCAATAATTTTGCACTTGAAGAGTTGGGTAGTGCCAATTTTTTTTATGTGAAGAATGGCAATATTCATACACCAAAAATGCACGATAGTATCCTCAAAGGTATTACCCGAGATACAGTTATTAACCTAGCCAAAGATGCAGGAATAACCGTAACGTCTGAGTTAATAACGGCAGATGCTTTTGAGCAAGATTTAGCTGCAGGTGTAGTAGAATGTATGTTTGCTACGGGTACTGCTGCCGCAATTACATATGTGAATGCAATCACTATTGGGGAGAATAAGTATGAGGTAAATTCGAACCAGTACGCTCCGGTTTTAAGACTAAAAGAGCAGCTAGATGCCGCAAAATTTTTAGACTCAGATAATCATCCCGAGTGGAATGTTATCGTATAAATAAGCCATCCGAAACGAGCAGCTTAATTTTTCATCCTCGTCATTTCCTGTCCTCGTCCAGTTTGCTG
>CAWVTO010000245.1:0-3009 GCA_963932895.1 uncultured bacterium | reverse complement strand
CTACACTCACCATACACTACTCCAACAGGAAATGTACACGGTATGCCATTGGCTGTTTGTCTCAATGAAGATAACCTGGATAATAAGAAGAATTCTGTTTCTGACCATAGTAAAGCAAAATGGGAAAAGCTTAAGTCTGTAGCGGGTATAGTACCCAAAATAAAGACAGAAGACCTTGTATATATAGGATTGCGTGATACAGAAAAACAAGAAGACTACCTTATAGAAAAACACACGATAAAACAGGTAAAAGTAAGTGAGCTAAGAGATAAAGGTGCTTTAACAATAGCAGGAGAAACACTGAACTACTTAGACGCGTGTGATATTATCTATATTTCCTTTGATGTTGATAGCATGGATTGCGACTTAATAAGTCATGGAACAGGTACACCAGTCAGCAACGGTTTTAGCGAGGCAGAAGTAACAGAGCTACTTGTCGGATTGGCACAAAGCCCTAAACTGTGTTGCTTTGAGGTAACAGAAATAAATCCAACGTTGGACGAAAAGACCAATACGATGGCAGATACTGCCTTCCGTGTGTTAAACCAAGTAACGGATGTAATAGAAGCAAAATTTGAAGCAGTAAGTTCCTCATGAAAATAGAAACTGTACTCTCTCCTACCCTATTTCATCAAATAGAAAACATAGAGAATAAGGTAGTCGTAGTTATTGATATACTGCGTGCTACATCTACTATTACCACCATACTACACAATGGAGCATCTGCTGTGATCCCGGTGAAGGAAGAACAAACGGCTAAAGACTACAAAGTACAAGGATTTCTCGTAGGTGGAGAACGTGAAGGACAAACCATAGAAGGTTTTGACTTTGGCAACTCGCCTTTTCAGTATAAACCTGAGATTGTAAAAGATAAAGAGATAGTCTTGACCACTACAAATGGTACCAAGTGCATCGAAATGTCCAACAACGCTTATCAAGTAGTGATAGGATCATTTCTAAACCTAGATACAGTAGTAGAACATATCAACTACCTCAACAAAGACATTGTACTCTTTTGTGCAGGATGGAAAGATAAAGTAAACCTAGAAGATAGTCTCTTTGCAGGTGCAGTGGCTTGTTCCTTTACCGGCGAAGAACTGGATGACTCTACCCTACTATGTATGGACGCGTACCGAGCCGCACAAGACGACTTGTTTAAAGCACTGCAAAACTCTAGTCATTTTCAGCGTCTGGCAAGAAAAGGTGTCACCAAAGACATAGCATACTGCTGTGAAACAAATGTGATAGATTCTGTAGGTATTCTGAAAGACGGAAAGATTATTTTGGCTTAAAATCGGCAGGTTTTCTTTTTATGTTCTCATCAGGTTTTTCACAAAGAACAAAAAAAAAATTCATCTTAATCAATATTAACACGGTATCTTGTCTACTCTAAGTTGGTGTCTACCCCCTTCATATTCTTGATCTATGAATGTTTGCAGCACCTCTAGAGCCTCTTCTTCCGATAAGAAACGAGCAGGTATTCCAATGATATTGGCATTATTGTGTTGTTTTATGAGCGTAGCTACTTCTTTGTTCCAAGCTAACCCTGCACGTATTCCTTGGTGTTTGTTTGCCGTCATACACACCCCGTTGGCACTGCCGCATATAATGATGCCAAAAGCAAAGTCGCCTGATTCTACATCCCTAGCTACTGGATGTATAAAGTCTGGATAGTCTACAGAATCAGTTCCATCTGTTCCATGATTTGTAAACGCGAATGTGTCCACATATTCATTTAAAATCCTATTTTTAAGATCTGTACCAGCGTGGTCATTTCCTATGCTTACTTTTAGTTTCATGTTTCGGGTAATTCTATTGGTGTTTTTGGTGCTACACGTCTTGCTATCACTATTCCTATCTCATAGAGTAATAGTATCGGAAAACTTAATATTATTTGGCTTGTAACGTCTGGAGGGGTTATCACTGCAGAGAGTATGAGTATTATTACTACAGCAACTTTTCGATAAGCTTTCATATTCTCGGCAGTGAGAATACCTATTTTGGCCAAGAAATATATCACAATAGGAAGTTCAAAAATAACTCCTGCTCCTAAGGTCAATAGACTAATAAAACCAACTACCGATGCCACCGTAAACTCTCTTACAATAGATTCACTCAGGGTATAGGTTCCAAGAAAATTAACAGATATAGGTGTAAGAATAAAATACCCAAAGAGAATACCCGTAAAGAAAAGTAACGAAGCAAAACCTATCACTAATCCGGAGTATTTCTTCTCGGTATTGTGTAGAGCAGGTTTAATAAAACGGTAAATTTCGTAGAGTATATAGGGCATGGCAAATATTAACCCGCCAATGGCTGCTATCATAAAGTGCTGATAGAATTGCTCTTGGATATTTACAGTCTTCACTACAAACTCCATATCTTTTATGCAAAGTGTCTCTGGTCTACCTAAGTACTCACCCAGTTCGCAGAGTTTTCTAAAACTCCAAAAATCATTACGTGTAGGTCCTAGTAGTATTGTGTCGAAAATATAAGGCCCTTTGATAAAGGCAATTATAGCACCTACTACTACAGCTATAACTGAGCGTATAAGATGCCAACGCAGTGCTTCGAGATGTTCTAAAAAAGTCATCTGAGCATCGTACTCATCTACATCAATTTGGTCTAATGCCATTCTTTATTTCGTTTTGCTACATTAACATGCCACCGCAAACGCTAATCACTTGACCGCTTACGTAGTTTGACATATCACTTCCTAAGAATATGCACGCATTGGCTATATCTTCAGGCGTTCCACCCCTTTTTAACGGTATGGCATCCGTCCATTTTTTCAATGCATCTTCTCCTAGTTCTGCAGTCATTTCTGTTTCAATGAAACCCGGTGTTATTACGTTGCAACGCACATTTCTACTTCCCAATTCCTTAGCCATAGACTTACTAAAACCAATGATACCTGCTTTGGAAGCAGCATAATTGCTTTGACCTGCATTCCCCATCACTCCTACTACACTACTCATGTTTATGATGCTCCCACTTCTTTGCTTTAAG
>CAWVTO010000244.1:0-3032 GCA_963932895.1 uncultured bacterium | reverse complement strand
CAACTGGCGACAACAGCATAGACGCAAGCAACATGGAGCATATTACTTTTGATGCATGGACGCCTGATGCAACAACCTATAGAATCAAAATGGTAGACTTTGGTGCAGACAATGCATTTGACGGTGGAGATGACACTGAGCACGAAATTGCTTTTGAAATGCCTGCTACAGAAACATGGACGAATCATAAAATAGCACTTGCTGATTTTACCGGTCTTACTACAACTGCAAATATTTCTCAAATAATTTTCTCTGCTCTTCCTAGTGGAGATGTAACACTATACCTAGACAACATATACTTTAGCAAGCCAGAAGGCAATAGTGTAAAAGAAGAAGTATTCAGTACGTTCAACGTATATCCTAACCCAGCTACAAACATGATCAATCTTGATCTAACTGCTAAAAGTGGGATAATAAACTCTTTTGAAATACTAAGTATCAACGGACAAATAATGGCTTCACAAGAAGTAAATAATTCTGTGGTATCTCAAAAAGTAGATATTACAAACCTCACTGCAGGTGTATACTTTATCAAAGTAAATGCTGAACAAGGTGTATTTACTCAACGTGTAATCGTTCAGTAACTAATAATCAATTCAATATAAAGGGTTTCATAATTTAATTTCGGAACCCTTTTTTTATCCCTAATAATTACGATATGAAAAAAATACAAATATTAGCAACAGCACTACTCATAAGTGGGTACACCTATGCTCAAAACCTACCCGTAGATTTTGAATCTAGTGGGAATGGTGCAGATTGGACATGGACTACTTTCGAAAACGACGACAATCCTACGTTGGAGATTGTAGCAAATCCATTCCAAACAGGAATAAACACAAGCAATACCGTAGCAAAATTTACAGCAAGAGTTGCAGGCCAACCATATGCAGGTTGCGAAACTATGCATGGTTCAGATATAGGTTCATTTACCTTATCTGCAGCGTCTTCGGTAATTAAGATAATGGTCTACAAATCTGTAATAAGTGATGTAGGAATAAAACTGGTACAACCCGGAAACGGAGCATTGCCAGAAATAAAAGTAGCCAATACCAAGATAAATGAATGGGAAGAACTTTCATTTGATTTTACGGATCAAGTGGGACCTACCTACGATCAGATAGTGGTATTCATGGATTTTAATGCACGTGCTACAGAAACGGTAAGTTACTTTGACAATATTAGTCTTAGTGGCTTCACACCTCTAGCAGAGCCTATGACATCGGCACCAGACCCTACACTACCAGCTGCAGACGTTATCTCCTTATTTAGTGGAGTCTACACTGATGTACCTGTTACTACTTGGAGAACAGATTGGTCTCAAGGTGAACTTACAGATATAGACATAGACGGAAACCCTACAAAAAAATATAGCGGCGTAAATTTCATAGGAATAGAAGCTACAGGAGACAACTCTATAGATATTACCGAAATGAACTATATGAATCTTCATATTTGGACACCAAATAGCTCTGCCTATAGAATAAAGTTGGTAGACTTTGGAGCAGACAATGCATTTGACGGTGGAGACGATGTAGAACATGAGATTGTGATAGAAAACACATTACAAGAAGAATGGATTAGCGTAAATCTAGCCCTATCTGATTTTGAGGGTCTTACTACTAGGACTAATATTTCTCAAATCATACTCGCATCTACACCCGTAGGTGAAAGCACCCTTTACGTAGATAATGTATTTTTTAGCAAAACTAAGGTAGCTAATGTGGAAACGATTAACCGTAAAACACTTACTGTATTTCCTAACCCAACTAGTGGACAAGTAACGCTACCTGCTTCAACTGCAAGCTATAGCATAACCACTATGGCAGGACAGGAAGTTCTATCGGGTGATAGCAACATAGCTAACTTGAAAGAGCTCAATACGGGTATGTATATCATACGTGCTGTTCTACACGATGGCACAATGAGTCTTGGGAAGATTTCTAAGATTTAGTAACCACACTTAAATCAATAAAAGAAGCTGCCGAAAGGCAGCTTTTTTTATAGTAAAACTCCAAACAGTATAGCTATTGCTATATACCACGGAGACTTTATCTTTGTTTTGAATAGCAAGATAGAGGACGCAAGTACGATGATGATCTGTACCCAATTGAATGCTCTATCTATATCTATGTTGGTATAGAAAAAACTACCTTCTTCTACCCAATTGAAACCCACAGGTAAAAACATGAGATATGCGGCTGCCAATACCAAACCACACGAAGCTGCAATAACACCGGGCAATGCTTTGACCACAATAGGATGCTTTTTAATGCTTTTCCATATAGGAAATACAAAGAATATCAATAAAGCCCCAGGCAAGAAGATACCCAATGTACTTACAAAACTACCAGCTATTTGATTTAACACACCAAATCCATTCATGGCAGTAGCTCCCGTAAAACTAGCAATGGTAAAGATAGGACCAGGTATAGCTTGCACAAGACCAACACCATTCAAAAACTCTTCTGTGGTCATATAGTTGCTATGCATCACAAATTGCTCCAGCATCATTGGAATCAATACATTTCCTCCACCAAAGACCAATGTACCAAAACGGTAACAATTCTCAAATAAAATGACCAAGTGATTTGAACTCACTTTACCCAATACCCCTGCACCTATAAATATAGCGATAAATGACACCAATGACCTCCAAGGGAATTTAATTTTGATAGGCTCATATTTCTGTACTTGTCCTTTAAAATCGAAGAATGAAAACAAACCTGCTAAAACCAATACAATGGGAAACATCCACGGAGTCTTCATATTTAGCCACGTATCTAACGGGTGTCGTAAAAAAGCCGTTACAATAAAAGCCATGGCTGCTAGTAAGTAACCTTGTCTATTCTTTACAGACTTTTTTACCATCTTAATTCCCGCAACGATAACAAACCCAACAGCTACAGGCTGCACAAAACGCAAGTAATCGAGAGCTTTTTCTTGAAAGGCCCCAATAAAAATAGCACATATAGTAAGCAGAATAAAAGCAGGCAAAACCCAGACCAACAGTGTAAGAAAAGCAAGTAATC
>CAWVTO010000243.1:0-3043 GCA_963932895.1 uncultured bacterium | reverse complement strand
TTCTGGCCCCATATCTACCAAAAAATCAGCAGTACGCATCATATCTTCGTCGTGCTCTACCACCACTACGGTATTTCCTTTTTCTTTTAGATTAAGCAATACAGAGATAAGTCGCTCTGTATCTTTACTGTGTAGTCCTATGCTTGGCTCATCTAGTATATAGCTACTACCAACCAAACTACTGCCTAGGGATGTTGCTAGATTAATACGCTGACTTTCTCCACCGCTTAGTGTATTGCTGAGTCTGTTGAGCCCTAAGTAGCTAAGACCTACCCGCATAAGATAATCTAACCTATTATTGATCTCCATTAAAATAGGCTTAGCTATTTCTCCTGCCTGATTTTCAAGCTTAAGATTTTGAAAAAATGCCGTAGACTGCTCTATGTTGAGCAATAGTATCTCACTGAGCGAAGAAAGCTTAGTATCTTTCATAAAATCGGGGTTCGTGCCCTGATTCGTAATTTTCACATAACTGCCGTCCTTTCGGATACGTGTTCCCAAGCAACTCGGACAAGAAGTCTTGCCTCTATACTTACTGAGCATAACACGGTACTGTATCTTGTATGAATTGCTTTGTAAGTAGGCAAAGAAGCCATCTAGTCCAGAAACATCTTTATTTCCCTTCCATAAGAGATTGAGTTCTTTTTTGGTCAACTCACTAACAGCTCTGTGTATTGGAAAATCATACTTAGCACTCGTTTGGATGAAATCGTGTTTCCATTGACTAATCGTCTCGCCTTTCCAACAAGCCACCGCATTTTCGTATATAGATAGTGACCTATTCGGGATAACCAATTCAGGATCTATCCCGATAATACTACCAAAACCTTCGCACTCACTACAAGCTCCGTATGGATTATTGAAACTAAGTAGATTTACAGATGGTTCTTCAAAAGACATTCCATCTAACTCAAACTTATTGTTAAATGTTTTTTGCACCGTATCGGTAATAATAGTAGCCTCACCATCGCCTTCCCAAAAGGCCGTTTCAATAGAATCGGACAATCTGCTTTTATAGTCATCGTCTGCTTTAGTTGCTTTTAATCTATCTACTAGTATGTAGAAGTCCTTTAGCTTCTTATCTCCAATAGCGTCTTCTATCCTTACCGTTTCACCTTTGACCCAAATTCTGTTGTAGCCTTTTTGCATGGCTACTTCTAAGGGGTCGCGGTCTTCATCACTTTGAGACGTGTAGCATATGTATACAGAGGTACCTTCATCCAGTGCAAGGACGTATTCTATGACATCACTTGTACTGTGCTTTTTTACTTCTTTACCACTTATTGGCGACATCGTTTTACCTACCCGAGCCCATAAAAGTTTGAGGTAGTCATAAAGCTCCGTACTTGTAGCTACTGTACTACGGGGATTTCGTGTATTTACCTTTTGCTCTATGGCAATGCATGGCGTGAGTCCGCGTATATTATCTACCATCGGTTTTTCTAGCCTACCCAGAAACTGACGAGCGTAACTACTCAAACTCTCTACATAGCGTCTTTGGCCTTCTGCGTATAGCGTATTAAAAACCAAACTAGACTTACCACTGCCCGATAACCCTGTAACCACTGTAAGTTGATTTCTAGGTATATTCACATCTACATTTTTAAGATTATGCAAATGAGCGTTTTGTATGTCTATGTATTTTTGTTTTGTCATGTAGATGCCTCGGCGAACTAAAGGGCCGCAAATTTGACCTAAATAGTCCATAATGAAAACAATAATTTGGGACTTTAGATTTATTTCTCTATTTTAGTGGTAACATTAACATAAAAAGACGCTTATAAGATATACCTATACTAGTTAAAAACACACAGTTTTCATTTTTTCAACTAATAAATAATAGGTATTATGCAGTCTTCAAAAATCACAGACCAAAATCTAGTAAAGCAGTATGTACAGGGCAACGAAGCGTGTCTTGAAATGCTCATCAACCGTCACAAGGACAGAATTTTCACAACAATTATTCTAATCGTTAAGGATAGTTATATTGCAGAAGATCTCTTCCAAGAGACTTTTATCAAAATCATTAATAACCTTAAAAAAGGAAAGTATAATGAAGAAGGAAAGTTTCTACCTTGGGCAATTCGTATTGCTCGAAATATGGCCATCGATTATTTCCGTAAAATGAAGCGTATGCCTACCATTACAGGTAGCGACGGTGAGGATGTATTCCGTAAGATAAAACTAGCGGTTGACAATCGTGAAGAGCAGATGATTCGTACCGAAAAAGAAAACATGGTGCGAGACGTAATCAGCCGACTACCAGAGGAACAACGCCAAGTACTGATACTACGACACTACGGAGATCTAAGCTTCAAGGAAATAGCAGAAATGACAGGTGTAAGTATCAATACAGCCCTCGGCCGCATGCGATACGCACTCACTAATATGCGTAAGATGATGGAACACACATCTATAAACGCCGCATAGCAAGAATAGTAATAATACCAGAGGAACTCCTAGCCTTCGGGCTCAGGAGTTTTTTTAGCTATTAATCTTTTTGCCGGGCTGAGCGGAGTCAAAGTGTAGATAAAACAATATCGGTAAACACTGATACAATAAATTCAATCATTTAGAATATAAGAATAGTAAGTCTTTTGTAGCAAGCAAAACAGTTGAATTTGAACTTATTTTTTGAACTTGAGTTTGAGCTTCTAAGCACGACCTATCTTATCCACTTCCTTTAGCATAGTAGGTATACGATGCTCACCGTGCATATTTTGGATGCACTCAGTAGCCTCATCCAGATCACACCCTATTGCAGAAACATACAGCGGATTATCGCTTTGTCCTCTCCTCACCTCTCGTACATATTCTGTATTGTTATAAAAACTTTTTTTGGCTACGCCAATCACAGGATACCGTTCATCCAGTGTTTCGTATACATATTCACCTAAGCCTTTTTTTTCTGCACCAAGCTGTACATGGCTATCGAGTAATATACAATCTACTTTGTATCGCTTTACTTGATAGATAACCGCTAACACACACGGTAACTCGCGTTTGTAGAACTCTCCTGGCACATACTCTTCTACTTCGTCCA
>CAWVTO010000242.1:0-3070 GCA_963932895.1 uncultured bacterium | reverse complement strand
AGAGTACATGCAGTTTAACAGCAATCAGTTTAACCTACCCGTAGTCACCAAGAACATCATTGGTATAAACATCCTCATGTTTGTTATAACAATGGTGTTAAACGAACAAGCTTATGAATACTTCGCTTTATTCAACTACAAAAGCCAGTATTTTCGTGGGTGGCAAATCATAACGCATATGTTTATGCACGGCGGTTTTACACATATTCTTTTCAATATGTTTGGGGTTTATATGTTTGGTTCGCGGCTAGAGCAAATGTGGGGTGCAAAGCGGTACCTCAACTTCTATATTATCACAGGGCTTGGTGCAGCGTTGATTCATACGCTTATCCAAGATTACGAAATAACCCAAGGACTCGTTAATTTAAACCAGCCCACCGTAGGAGCATCTGGTGCCCTATTTGGCATACTAGTAGCCTTTGCGATGTACTGGCCCAATACGGAGCTCTACATTATGTTTATTCCTGTGCCCATCAAGGCAAAATACCTTGTAGGAGCATATGCCGCATATGAACTATTTGCGGGAGTAAGCGGTTTTCAATCAGGAGTAGCACACTTTGCTCACTTAGGCGGTGCACTTTTTGGCTTCTTGCTTGTTAAGTATTGGAATAAAACCAACCGCAAAACGTTATACTAACCAACCATGACTGTCTGGGAAAAGATAAAATACGAGTACAACAAGGGTGGCTCAGCCATACGTCAGATTGTAATGATTAATTTGGGTGTTTTTGTCTTTACCATTTTTGTTGGTATCGTAGCAAAACTATCCGGATTCCAGCCGAGTGAACTCTTGGAGTATTTCTACATACCGAGCAATCTGGGTGTACTGCTCATCAGGCCTTGGAGTATCATTACCAATATCTTCTTTCACAGTGGCTTTTGGCACATTTTGGGCAATATGCTATTGCTCTACTTCATTGGTCGTGTGCTCGAAGACTTTATGGACAGTGCCAAGGTTTGGAAAATATTTCTATACGGAGGATTAGCAGGTGCAGCATTGTTTGTGATCAGCTACAATGTATTCCCCATATTTGAAGAGGTAAAAAGCTATAAAAAATTACTGGGAGCATCAGGTGGTGTTACCGCTATACTCGTAGCTACTGGTTTATACGTACCCCGTTATCAGATTCGGCCTTTTGGATTGTTTAATGTAGAAATGCGTTGGGTCGCCCTTTTCTTGGTATTCAGAGACTTGTACCTATTCCCTGTGAGTGATAATACTGGCGGGCTTTTTGCCCATATAGGTGGTGCTATATTCGGGATGCTATACATACTACATCTGCAAGGGAAAATAGAACTTCCTACCATCAATGGTAAGTCCATTGTACCGTCTAAAATGAAAAAAGTAAACGTAGACGAAAGTACCATTGCAACGGAGCGTGCCTATAAAAAACACCAACCCAATCAGGAACAAGTAGATGCCATATTGGACAAAATATCGCAAAGTGGATACGATAGTTTGAATAAGACAGAAAAGGATATCCTTTTTAAAGCCAGCGAATAAATGCGTCAGTTTTTTAAACGTATAGCAGATATTGCAAACGCACTAGTCATCCTGGGATTGCTTGTAGCCTACTTAGCTCCGTTTATTGATCCTCAAGACTTTTGGCCTGCTGCCTTCTTTGGGCTTACCTACAAGTTTTGGTTCATTCTCAATCTGGTCTTGATCTTTTTCTGGATATTATTCAAAAGCAAGAGATGGATGTACAACGCATTCTTTGTACTGGTTGGTTTGCAGTTTGCTGCACGAAACATGCAATACAACTCTAGCCATGCAGCATCTTCTGACATTAAGGTAGCCACCTTTAATGTGAATGTACAACAGGTATATGACGGAGGAAATACTTCGGAGCAAATTAAGAATTACCTTAACGAAAAAGCGTTTGACGTTGTGGTACTTATTGAGTGGCTTGATAAGAAAGGAAGTGTCGATTATGGTACATACCCGCACCAACAGTTTGTGAAACTAGATGCCCAAAGGAACAATTATAATTATGGGCTAAAAATAGTCTCTAAACACAAAATAATTAACTGGGAACGTATAGAGTTCGAACGTGCTACCAATAATATGGCAGCCTATTTTGATATAGATGTGAATGGCACAATACAGCGTTATGTAGCCACCCATTTGCAATCTAATGGGATAAACTCTACCCACTACCACAAACTAGTGAATGTAGAGATAGATGAAGAGTACAAGACCTATGCATTGGACTTTGCTAAAAGACTAAAAAAACTAATAGTACAACGTAGCGAGCAGACCAAAGCAATACAAGAGGCAATAGCAGATAGTCCCTACCCAGTGATAATTCTAGGCGATTTTAATGATACGCCACAGAGTTACACCTACCAACAACTTAAAAAAGGAAGAAAAGATGCTTTCATAGAAAAAGGAAATGGATGGGGTGCTACGTATCTCAAGCCTTTTCCGATCATGCGTATTGACTATATATTGCACGATAGCGAACTAGAATGTACCAGCTACAAGTGCGTATCGACCATAAAAAGTGATCACGCCATGGTAGAAGCAACTTTTAAACTATCAAACTAAACAGCCTATGGATTTTATAGATAAAGAACTCGCCGCTTATGTAGAAAAGCACTCGAGTGCAGAAAGCACTTTACTAGCAACGTTGAATAGGGACACCTATGCCAATGTACTTGCTCCTCGTATGCTTAGCGGCCATTTGCAAGGTCGTATACTCAGTTTGTTTAGTAAAATGAAGCAACCCAAAGCTATACTGGAAATAGGCACATACACAGGTTATGCTGCTCTTTGCTTGGCAGAAGGTCTTGCCCAAGACGGTGTGCTGCATACCATTGATATTAACGAGGAGCTAGAAACACGTGTTCTTGCTTTTTTTGGCGAATCTTCGTATGCAGAGCAATTGCATTTCCATGTGGGCAATGCCCTCGATATTATTCCAACATTGGATGCCGATTTTGACCTTGTGTTTATAGATGCAGATAAGGATAACTACTCTGCCTACTATAATTTACTCATAGATCGCCTGTCACAAGGTGCTATTATCATTGCCGACAATGTACTGTGGAGCGGTAAAGTGATAGA
>CAWVTO010000241.1:0-3091 GCA_963932895.1 uncultured bacterium | reverse complement strand
GATTAATAATAGATGCGGAAGCAGAAGTGTTTGAAAATGCAGCAGGAACATACGTGCTTGGAGCCTACCTCATAGAGGATAAGGCTCTCGGTCCACAATCTGGAGAGGCAGGAGCAAATGGTGATGCCGAGCATCATAATGTGATGAGAGGCTCACTTTCTGATAATGCTTGGGGAGAGGTAATTGCAGAAGATGGTTTAGTTGCAGGTACGGTACACGAGAAGACCTTTATAATGGATATTCCTGAAGGCTACAATAGAGATAACTTTGCTTACGGACTTATCGTATGGAAGAGAATATCTACTGTTCATATTTTTGTAAATGCCTACGCTACCCAATAAATAGAAGAAAAATTTCAAGAGAAAAGGGAGAATAGCACCAGTGCTATTCTCCCTTTTTATATCTGGATAGTTATAGATGATTACTTACTCCTCTAGCAATATCATCTCTTCCAGCAGCTCGTCACATGCTGTACTTACGTTTGTTACTGTTTGGGTAGCAGCAGAGTGTTCTTTGCTTAGTTTTTCTAAGTCGTCTGGTGTTAGGTTAGCTGCATCGGTAAGTTTAGCCTCTACTTCTTTTAGATGTTTCTTGGCATTGGTGAGTTGCTCCTCATTTTGATCCAGCTTTTTCTGGAGCTTCTTCAGTTGCTCTTTGGCCTCATCTTTTTGTTTCCATGATCCTTTACTATCTGAAGGAATAGTAGGTGCAGAGGTTTGCTTTTTTGCTTTTTTTACTGCTGGAGCTAGCGATTGTTGTTCTACTTTGTACAGATATTCTTTGTAATCACCAGGGTACTCGCGTACATCTTCGTCTTCTATCCACCATACTTTGTTGGCTAGCTTCTCTATAAAGTACCTGTTGTGCGATACAAATATGAGTGTGCCTTCGTAACGCTTTAGTGCTTCTATTATAATCTCTATACTATCTATGTCCAAGTGATTGGTAGGCTCATCTAGTAGTAGGAAATTAGCCTCAGATACAAGTGTTTTAGCCAATGAAACTCTCGCTTTTTCACCACCACTGAGTACTTTTATTTTCTTAAACACATCGTCACCACCAAAGAGGAAACAACCCAACATAGAGCGTAATTCCATATCGGTTTTGTGCGGTGCGTCGTATTGCAGCTCCTGGAGTATCTCATAGTCCATATGCAGGCTCTCTAGCTGATGCTGAGCGTAGAATGAAGGATCCAAGTTATGGCCTTCTTTGCGTTCCCCTTCAAAATCTATTTCTCCAGCAATAATGCTAAGGAAGGTAGATTTACCTGTACCATTGGCACCTATAAGAGCAATCTTGTCTCCACGTACTATTTCTCTTTCTACTCTATCAAAAAGGAGTTGGTCTCCAAATCCTTGGGTAATCCCGTTGAGGTCCATAACGACCTTTCCACTTTGTTTCCCAACCTTAAAATCTATCTTAAGATTTGATTTGTCTTCTTGGATTACTTCTATTTTTTCGATCTTCTCTACCATTTTCACCCTAGATTGTACCGCTTTCGCTTTACTGGCTTTAGCCTTGAACCTATTGATGAATTTCTCTTGCTCTTTTATATACTGGTCTTGGTTCGCTGCTTGTCTGCTTATCAGATCATCGCGTTCTACTTTAGCCTTGAGGAAGAAGTCGTAGTTCCCATCCCATAAGTATAGTTTCTTACCGCTGAGTTCTGCTGTTTTTGTAATCATTTTATTCAGAAACTCTCTATCGTGAGATACGATGATGACACTTCCGGGATATCCACTCAAATAACTCTCTAACCATTCAATACTTGGTAGATCCAAGTGATTGGTAGGCTCATCCATTAGCATAATATCTGGCTCCTCCAGTAGCATTTTGGCTAAAACCACACGCATACGCCATCCACCACTAAACTCTTGCATAGGGCGGCTTAGGTCTGCCGTAGTGAAGCCAAGTCCTTCAAGTATTTCAGCCGTCTTATTGTCCATGTTGTAACCGTCAAGAGCGTCGAATTCCTCTTGGTAGTCAGACATACGTAGAATGTTTTCTTCACTTGCGTCCGTCTCCATAAGGAGATAGAGCTTTTCTAACTCGGCTTGTACAAATATGGCTCGTTCAAATGCTCCTTTGGCGTGCTCTAGTATTGTTTGGCCACCGTCTTCACTTATCATGTCTTGCGATAAGTAGCCAAGATTAACACCGCCTGCTTTGTTTATAGAACCTTCTCTAACGTCATACTTACCCATGATAAGTTTTAGCAGAGTAGATTTACCTGCACCGTTTTTGCCAATAAGGCCTATACGCTCACGGGGTTTTACAAACCAATCTATATCTTTAAAAAGATAATTACCGCCAAACTCGAAGGATACGTTTTGAATATGAAGCACGTCTAAAAATAAATGGCTGCAAAGGTAAGCTTATAGTTAAGAGTATAGGAGAGGTAGGGGAGAGTTATTTGGAGAGTTTCAGTCGGAATAAATCGTTGTGAGAAGTCAACTCTACAAGACTGATATAGGTTAGGTGCAGAAGGGTACATGTGATGATAAAGATACCTATGAAAATAATTCGATTCGTTCTATTTCTTTTGTTGATGTACTTCATAGCCCGTTCTCTTCCTGCTTGTACTTCTCCTGGAGATAGCTTGGGAATGATGTTGGCATTCGTATTTTCGTTGCCTGTGCCTATGTAATTATTCTTTAATTTTCTATAGTTTTTTCCGCTCGATCAAAGTCTAGTGTTTTCCTTACGGACGCTTTCCATTGAGCCAACGCTTCCAAATCCTGCTATTTGTCAAAGATATGAAATCTGGAGGAGTGATCAGTGGAAGAAATACCTGATGATAACATAGCATACTAATCCAATGGAGATGATTGCTAAAAATACTATCTGAACGTAGATACGAAAGTTCCTTATGGTATAATATGCCTTGGCACGTTTGCGTCCTTCGGCTAGCTCTGCGGGAGTGTGGATAGATGGTTTCGAGGTATTCGGTTTGTTGCCTTGGCCTATATATATACTACGTATTTTTTTATACCTCTTTACAGAGTGACCACGCATGCGAGCGTTATCCCTTATTATGTTGTTACCTGTATCAGATGTGCCCACAGCTCAAATATAGAAAAAATGCCCTTCA
>CAWVTO010000240.1:0-3103 GCA_963932895.1 uncultured bacterium | reverse complement strand
TTCCACTCATTTCTGTAAGGGAAAATTCCTCATCTACGCCATCTTTTGTATAGATAAATATGTTCTCATACACATCTGATGGAGCACCATCGGGTACTACAACCAATTCTTTGATGTCATTTCCTTTTTTAAATTTCAAGAAATTTTTAACTGGGAGGTAGTGCCAGCAATACAGGGCAAAACTCACAGAGAATACAATGGAAATGGTAAGCAGTTTTACGGCAAAAGGCTTACTAAATACGGGTTTGATATACGTGATACCAGCGGTGATAAAGAATATAGATATGCATAAAATTACATCTTTGTAGAAGCTTTCCCAAGGAGTGAGTTTTATAGCATCTCCAAAACAACCGCAATCTGTTACTTTATTGAAATACGCACTGTACCCTGTAAGGAAGGTGAAGAAAAGGATAAGTACAATGAGTAGTGTCACTATCAACCGAGGTGACCATCCTATAAGCAAGGCTATACCCAGTACAATCTCTAGTACACATAGGAATATGGCCAAAGCCAAGGCATACGGACGCATTGACTGAAAAAAGTCTACCAACCATGAGTTGGCTTTTATGTAAGGAGAAGCATCTACGATAAGCGTTTTGTTTATTACATCAAAAGAGGTGAATACTACTTTTTCTATCCCAAGCTCCTTATCGCGTATACCATACGCTATTTGTGCTTCTAGGAGCACCTGGTTACTGTCTTGAGCATTTAGGGAGGTCGTAAATATTTCGATGCCTGCTAAGGATATAGTTGCATCAGAAAAGTACACCGCCTCTGGTATATCGTCGCCAAGGGATACTTCTTTCCACGTTGTAGTAGAGATGGTGATGGGGTAGTTTTCTGTAGTAGAAAAAATAGGTGATTTCACCGTATGAGTGCCGTCTATTGTTGTGACACTTGCGTATATACTGTCCTGCTCAGACTCTAGTTCTTCAGAAAATACGGAGAAGTATTCGTCTAGTTTGTAACTAAAACCAGTAGGGTCATTGGACTTTATTAAACCAGAAAATATAAAAAGTAAGCCTACAAAAACACGGGAGAAGTTTGCTATGTATTTCATTTTGTCTGGTAAAAGTTGTTGAGTCGTATTAAAGCAAAGATAGCGTAGTTTAACATATCGCTAAAGTTAGCATCTATACCTTCAGAAATTAGGGTTTTACCACCTTTATCTTCTATCTGTTTGGTACGGAGTATCTTCATTAATATAAGATCGGTATAGGTGCTTATCCGCATATCTCGCCATGCTTCACCGTAGTCGTGATTCTTCGTCATCATTAGCTGTTTGCACATTTCTGCTTTAGCGTCGTAGTGTTTTAGCACCAGTGTAGGGTTCATTTCCATATCGTCTGTAGCATCTAGTTCCAGTTGTATGAGAGCTATGATGCAGTAGTTTACGATACCGACAAATTCATCGTCTATGCTTTCGCCTACTTTGTTTTCTTGTTTGTCTTCTATACTCCGTATGCGTTGGGCTTTTATAAAAATCTGATCGGTGATAGATATAGGCCTTAGTATACGCCAAGCGGTACCGTAGTCATAGGTCTTCTTTTCAAAGATTTCTCTACACTGAATTATGGCTTGGTCAAAGAGAATTGGAGTATCTGTCTGCAAAATGAATTTAATTTGCAGCGAAGATAATTGTCCTACTCCAAAAAATGAAGCGAAGCATCCACATAAAAGGCACAGTGTTGCACCTAGATACACCCAAGGTAATGGGGATACTAAATGTTACACCCGATTCGTTTTCTGACGGGGGTAAGTATGACTCGCTAGATGCGGCTATGGTACAAGCCGAAAAGATGGTGAACGATGGAGCAGATATACTGGATATTGGCGGCTACAGCTCAAGGCCAGGAGCTAGTGAAGTGAGTTTATTGCAAGAGCTTGCACGGGTGATTCCTGTGATACGTAAAGCAGCTAGAAACATAGATGTCGTGATATCTGTAGATACGTTTAGAAGCGAGGTAGCCAAGGCTGCTATAGAAGCAGGTGCTCATATCGTGAATGATATCAGTGCTGGAGAAGATGATACGGCTATGCTACCTACCGTAGCAAAGCTAGGAGTGCCGTATATTGCTATGCACAAGCAAGGCTCGCCCAAGACCATGCAACAAAATCCTACTTATGAGGACGTAGTACAAAACGTACTGGACTATCTGCTTGCCAAAAAAGAGGAATGTACTGCCGCAGGTATACAAGACGTAATCATAGATCCGGGTTTTGGATTTGGCAAAACCCTAGAGCATAACTACACGCTATTGCGGGAATTTAGTAAACTGCAGGAAATAGGAGTTCCTATACTGGCAGGTGTTTCTCGCAAGAGTATGATTTACAACTACTTAAAAATAGCCCCAGATGAAGCTGTAAATGGAAGTTCTTTTCTTCATGCATTTGCTTTGCAAGGAGGAGCCAATATCTTGCGTGTGCATGATGTGAAAGAGGCTGTGGAATGTGTGCTTTTATGGAAACAAATACAGCAGATTTAGTCTGCAAGTAGGTAACGTATATAAATGTTGTACTGCGTTGTATTGCCCAATAATATGTTGTCATATACCCGTAGCTGAGGAAAATCTGCACCTGTTCGAAAAGGAGCCTTGGTGATCTTGTCTAAGGGGTTACGAGTCCAACACCGTAGGTCCAATTGTTGGTATGTTTTACAATTGAAAAAAATTGAGAGTTTTTGGGCAATAACCTACACATAGTGCAAGTATGTCTGCGATTCTATATTCTCCTCTTCATCCCCTTAGTATTGTCTGTTTTATTAGCAAACCCATTGGTTATTGCAGCCATTCTAGCACTTTATTTTGTATTCATACCATTTAGGATAGTTGATTATAGTTTTGGGTAAACTCTTGAATATCGGTGTATGCATCTTCGCTATCCACTTCTTTTTCACGTAGTGAAATAATAATTTGACGGTAACATAAGCATAACATTATACCCCAACCATTGTACCAACAAAAAAAAATAGAACAACTAATTTCAACAACAATGAAAAACACTTCAAAATTTTTATTCCTAATGATGCTAGTAATAGCAACTGTATCTTTTGTGGGTTGTGGTCCAGATGATAAGCCAGTAGTACAGCCAAGTACAAACTATG
>CAWVTO010000239.1:0-3114 GCA_963932895.1 uncultured bacterium | reverse complement strand
CTTTTTGGAATTATAGGACATATTAAGACAGTAATAATTAGCGAGGATTTCTTCAAAATAAAATGAACTTAACAAAAGCCAAATCTCAACTCGATTCTATCTTGGAAAACCTGAATCCACAGGATTTTATAGAGAACGATCCGATCAGCATTCCACACCGGTTTACACAAAAAGAGGATATAGAAATAGCTGCATTCTTTGCCGCAATACTGGCTTGGGGGCAACGCAAGACCATTATCAACAATGCCAATAAACTGATGCATTGGATGGGAGAGGAGCCGCATAGGTTCATCGTGGAACATTCTGATAGTGAGCTAAAGCAGTTTGAAAAATTTGTACACCGCACCTTCAACAGTACAGACGTTCTTTATTTTATTGAGGTCTTAAAGCAGTGGTATTCCAACGGAAAGTCATTAGAAGACTATTTTGTAGGAGAAACCATGAAAGATAGGATAGCCAATTTTCATCAATCTTTTTTTACCTTCGATTTTGCACCAGCTCGTACCCGTAAGCATATAGCCAATCCTGCTAAAAACTCATCTGCAAAGCGACTCAATATGTACCTCCGATGGATGGTGAGAAATGACGGGTTAGACTTCGGTATCTGGCATTCCATAAAATATTCTGAGCTAAAGTGTCCGCTAGATGTTCACGTGCAACGAGCTGCATTCCATTTTGGGCTACTTACTCGAAAACAACAAGACTGGAAGGCAGTAGAAGAGCTAAGTGATAACCTCCTGTCGCTTGATGCTGTAGACCCTATTAAGTATGACTTGGCTCTCTTTAAGTGGAGTGAGGCGAAGATGGATTGAGTGTCCGTTCGTCAATTATGATATGCGGTTTAATATAGCTAAGAACAACGTGCCAAGCATTTTAGACTAGCGTCCACACTATCCTTGAGAAATAGAGAAGGGATATCATTGGATATTCCTTTTTTACGTAATATCCAATTGGTGACTGTCCAATAAGCCTGCAAGGCCTTGTGCCGAAAATTTTGCCTTGGTCATACTGTTTAGAGCTGGATCCAGGTTGTAATTCTTTGCCGTGCGAAAATCTGCTTTGGTCAGCACAGTTCCTTCAAAAGTGGCTGCGTATAAGTCGCAGAAACTAAAATCAGCTTGTGTTAAATCCGTTTCTACAAAATCTACATCACGTAGAGAACACCCCTCAAAATTAGTTTTCTTGAGCTTTAGAGAGTAAAAGGAACTGTAATCCAGTAGACATTTATCAAAACTCATCTCGAGCAAAAAAGGATTGCAATGGGTAAACTGAAGACCTAGCATCTTACATTCAGCAAATTGGACTTGTTTGAAGGCGGTATTCTTAATATTGACATCCGTAAAATTACAACTGGAAAATTTACATTCCTCAAACGAAACATCACGAAGATCTATCCCAGAAAAATCACACTTTTCAAATATACAATGCTCGTACTCTAGTTCGACCGACGCTTGGGTGATGGTGCTATTTTCTATGGTGAGATTATACATTATTGTTGAGATAGTTTTATAGCGTGTTCTGCGAGTGTTAGTAGCTTTTCAGAGTTCTTAAGGTTGTCTTCAGATATTGAATAGTAAGGCATTCTGCTGTGCTGCTCACCACCAAGATCTATGAACATAGGAATAGTTTCTCTATCTGCTTTTATAAAACAGTTCCCTTTGGAGTCTACAAGTCCAAACATCTTTTCATTGTACATAATACCACTGCCACCAAACATTTTCTTACGAGTGATACCCGGTATATGCACTAGTTTTTGAAGCACTAATGCAGCTATTTCGTTGGAGTATTCGGTGTTTTTAGTGTGTAAGAGTGCCATCCTTATTCTGCTCCTACTTTATGCTCCATAAGGCTTCCTATGTTTTGGGCTCTTGCTTTCATTGCATGGGCCATCTTTCCTTCGAAGTGTTGGTCTACGCTATCGTTGAGGTATCCCAGCCATGTTTTGAAGTGTTGCTTTGTCAGTTTGCTTTTTTTTGCTAAATCTATGTGTGGCTGCATAGCATTCCGGCCGTATGTACCACTGCCAAATAGCATACTGTGCCAAAAATCAATGAGTATAGGAAAGTGTTCCTTCAAATTTACCTTAGCTACATCCGTGAATATATAAGAGATGCTCTTGTCTGCGAGCAACTTGTCATAGAAAGTCTTCATAATGAGCAAGATGTCATTGCGATTTTGAATGTCTTTCATTATTTTATAAGTACACCGTTGTTCCACTTTTCGGTTTTCCATTTTTTACCGCTGTGTTTCCAGTATTCCCAGGTACCGTGTTTCATGTTATCTACAAATTCACCTTTGCACTTACCAAATAGATTGCTTGCTCCGAGCTCCCACTTCCCATTCTTTTTACCTTTGATGTACGATCCGCTGTCTCCACCACCATTGTTATGCTTGTGTTCTACCCATTCTCCTTCTTTCATGTCATCTAGGTATTCACCGTAGGTATCTAGACCTTGCTCTTTGTAGAGTTCGTATTTGCCATTTCGTTTGCCATTTTTGTAGGTAATTATTTCTAGTGGGTTACCGTTCATGGTGTAGAGTGTCTTTTCTCCATCGAGTTTCCCTGTTTTATAAGTTTCTTTCATTATCACTTGCCCCTCTAGCGTGTAAGATAATAGTTCGCCCGTAGCAAATCCGTCTACATACTCACAGGTCTCAGCTACGTTACCGCTAATGTGGTAGATTATGGTCTTTCCATCTCTTAGGCCATTTTGGTATGTTATCTCTTTACGCAAGTTCTCTTCCCTGTCAAAAGAAGTGACTATACCATCTGGCTTGCCATCCTTGTATTTCCCAACTTGCTCTTTCTTTCCATTGGAGTGATAGAGGATAAAAGCTCCTTGCTCTTTTCCCGCTCGGAAAGTTGCTTTCTTTTTGGGTCTAGCACTTACATAGTGAGATATGTAACCGCCATCTAATATCCCATTTTTGTATCTGCACTGTACTTCAGAAATATGCTAAATCATACCCAAGATTTTATTTCCCACCAGTGCCTTTATTATTTTATATATCTATATATATCTCCATAATGCAATACTACCAAACCCTGCACTTTTACCTACATTCTTTAAATTTAACTTAGTTTTTTGTTCAATAATTCTGATTCTAATATGG